>CAYMMK010000027.1:0-27478 GCA_964391575.1 uncultured Limnohabitans sp. | reverse complement strand
ACTCGATGATGTCGCCAATGATCTTCATCGAGGGCTCGGGCGGATAGATGTAGGTGTTGCGCACCATGAACTCTTTCAGAATGTCGTTCTGAATCGTTCCGGAAAGTTGGTCCTGACTCACGCCCTGCTCTTCAGCGGCCACCACATAGCCCGCCAACACCGGCAGCACGGCGCCGTTCATGGTCATCGAGACCGACACCTTGTCCAGCGGGATCCCGTTGAACAGGATCTTCATGTCCTCGACCGAGTCGATGGCCACGCCGGCCTTGCCCACATCGCCCGTCACGCGGGGGTGGTCACTGTCGTAGCCACGGTGTGTGGCCAGGTCAAACGCGACCGACACGCCCTGCCCGCCTGCGGCCAGCGCCTTACGATAAAACGCATTGGACTCTTCTGCGGTGGAGAAACCGGCGTACTGGCGGATGGTCCAGGGGCGCACCGCGTACATGGTGGCCTGCGGGCCGCGCAGGAAAGGCTCAAAGCCCGGTAGGGTATTGGCGTAAGGCAGGTGGGCCGTGTCTTCAGCAGTGTAGAGAGGCTTGACCGAAATGCCATCGGGGGTGAGCCAGTTCAGGCTCTCCAGCGGCTTGTCCTTGAGGGACTTGGCGGCGGCCTTTTGCCAGGCTTCGAGGCTGGCGGGATGGAACTCAGACGGCTTGAATGACATGGCGAGGCGCTTTCTAGGGTCTACTGGCTCCAGGACGATTGTGTCAGGCCGAACCCGGCAAAGGCTGACGGTCATCATGATTCATAATTATTGATGCAAAATATTTTAACCGGCTTACAATCCGTCCATGTCGAACCGATCCTTGGCCCCGCGCGCCTTGTACGAGGAAGTCGCCGAGTTGTTGCGGCAACGCATCTTTGCCCGCGAGATGGAGCCCGGCAGCTGGATCGACGAACTGCGCATTGCCCAGCAATTGGGCATCAGCCGTACACCTTTGCGGGAAGCCTTGAAAGTGCTCGCCGCCGAGGGCCTGGTGACCATGAAGGTTCGGCGTGGTGCCTACGTGACCGAAGTGTCTGAAAAGGACCTGCGCGATGTCTACCACTTGCTGGCCTTGCTGGAAGCCGATGCCGTCAGTCATGTGGTTGTTTGCGCAAGCGATGCCGATCTGGCTGAGTTGCTGGCCATGCACCAGGCTCTTGAGAGAGCCTTGGCGGACAGAGATCGATTTTTCAGCCTCAATGAAGCTTTTCACCGACGGTTGCTGGAGTTGTCTGACAACCGCTGGCGACTTCAGATGGTGGAAGATTTGCGCAAGGTGATGAAACTCAATCGGCACCACTCCCTGTTCCGACAGGGGCGTATCGAGCAGTCGCTGGCTGAACACGGCTCGATCATGAAAGCGCTCATGGCCAGACAATCGAAGGAAGTGGCTCAGTGCATGCTGCAGCACTTTGCCAACGGTCTGCAAGCGGCGCAATCTCCGTCGCCCGCCTGAGCTTCAGTGGTCCACCAGACAGGCGCTGGCCAGCGCCTGCCGTGCGCGTGCCCAGACTTCCCGGGGCGGCAACGGCTTGAGGCGGTGATCGCTCCAGACCTGGCGCCATAGCCGCCCACCACGCTGGCCGTGATAGAGGCCCAGCATGTGACGGGCAATCGCATACCAGGGGCACCCATCCTGGGCATGCGCACGCTCCATGTAGTCCACCATGGCCTCCTCCACCGCCTCCCGCTCAGGGACAGGATGTGGATCCCTAAAATAGACTGCATCCCATTGCGTCAGCCACCAGGGGTTGTAGTAAGCCTCACGTCCGATCATCACGCCATCGGCGTGCTGCAAGTGTGCATCAATGTCATGGTGACTCCTGATGCCTCCATTGATTGCCACCGTCAGGGCAGGAAAATCCTGCTTGAGCCGGTAGGCCAACTCATAGCGCAGCGGAGGAATCTCCCGATTCTCCTTGGGTGAAAGGCCATCGAGCCAAGCATTGCGTGCGTGGACGATAAATACCCGGCAACCCGCCTCGCTGACAGTACCGACAAAGTCACGCATGAATGCATAGCTTTCGATGCGGTCAATCCCGATCCGGTGCTTGACCGTCACCTCGATATCGACCACATCACGCATGGCCTTCACACCATCGGCCACGGTTTGCGGTTCGTTCATCAGGCAAGCCCCGAACGCGCCTCTTTGCACCCGGTCGGAGGGGCAGCCACAGTTGAGGTTGATCTCGTCATAGCCCCAATGTTGACCGAGTCTGGCGGCCCGGGCCAAATCGGCCGCAACATTGCCCCCCAGTTGAAGGGCCAGCGGATGCTCCTGGCTGTTGAAACGAAGGTGTCGCTGGACATCTCCGTGCATGAGCGCCCCGGTGGTCACCATCTCGGTATACAGCCGCGTGTGCCGGGTCAGCAAACGGTGAAAAAACCGGCAATGCCGATCGGTCCAGTCCATCATCGGCGCCACCGACAGACGCCACGGTTGATCAGTCAAAAAAGCCATCCGGACATTATCCCTGCCCTTCAGTCGACCGACCCTCCCAAGCTTTGCAGCACACCTCTCCAGAACGCATCACGCAACTGGTAAGGGCGGGGGTCCTGGTAGCCACTGGCCTTGTCATTGACCGAGGTTTGCACAACCACGATGCCGCTGGCAGGCTGCACCAGGATGCTCTGTCCGTGAATGCCTTGCAGCGCAAAGGTTCGCACTTTAAAGGGCAACAACCAAGTCTGGTACCCATAGCCCATATAAGGAGTGGCCGTCCGTGGCTGAAAGGCAGACGGCTGGCTCGACAGATCGGTGGCTTCGAGCAGAAATGCCCGGGGAATGATCTGACGACCCTCGCGCTGCCCGTCTTGAGCCAGCAACAGTCCCAGTCGACCGTAGTCGCGTAGGGTGGCATTGAATCCGCCACCCGCCGACTCCACGCCATCGGTGGTGGCAAACAGCCAATGCGCTTCATGCTCGGCGCCCATGGGTTGCCATAACCACTGTTGGGTCAACACCGACAGATTCTGACCCGTGGCCTTGGAAAGCACGCGCCCGAGGATCTCAGTTTCTATGGTCGCATACCGAAACCGCGTGCCTTGCTCAACCTCGCGGGTGGTGCGTTGATTGAGATGCTCAGCCACCCGGGCGGATTGATCCCGGTTCGCTGGCTGATGGAGCACACGGCCCCAGACCCAAAGATCGTCATCGGCGGTCCATGTGTAGAGCTCCCTGAACGGGATGCCCGAGGCCATGCGCAAAAGATTGCGGATGGTGGTTTGACCGTAAGCTGAGGGCGTGATCTCGGGCCAGTAAGTGGCTGCAGTGTCATCGAGCGAGCGGATCAGCCCCTTGTCATGCGCGATGCCCACCAGGAGGGCGGTCACGGTTTTCGCCATGGAAAATGATCGCATCCGCATGTCGGGTTGTCTTGCGTACTGGTATCGCTCGGCAACGACCTGCCCTTTGTGGATCACCAGCAAACCCGTGGTCTGGGTTTCCTGCATGAAGTCGTCTACCGTCTTGCGCGAAAGGCCCCATCGCCATCGGATCTCCGGCGCGACCGCTGTCGACAAAAGAGCCGAGGGCTGCGCTGAAGGCGCCACCGTGCGGCTCGGTGCGAATGTGTGATTGGCCGACCAGGTTCCGACGCGACAAACTTCCCTGACCATGGCTTCTGCACAGCCCTGGTAATTTTGTGCAATACCCAGCCTCTCGGCGCCCGGACCGTCCTTGCGCTGCGAAAGGGTTTGCGCCCCCAGCAACGGACACATCGCGCCCCCCAGCACCCATGCGAGTACTGCCCATCGACCCAGTGGCTTCATGTTGCCTCCAGATAAAACCCCGCCAACAGCGAGGTTCAGAGTGGACGGTCCCTGCGATCAACCCATATGCAGGCCGCCATTGACAGAGAAGTCGGCGCCGGTGGCATAACCGCCCTCCTCGCTGGCCAGCCAGGCAATGATGGATGCAATTTCGCTGGGTTCGCCCAGGCGTTTGACCGGCACTGTGGCCACAATTTTTTCGAGCACGTCAGGGCGAATGGCGCGCACCATGTCCGTGCCGATATAACCCGGACTGACGGTATTGACCGTCACGCCTTTGGTGGCCAGCTCTTGCGCAAGCGCCATCGAAAATCCGTGCATCCCGGCCTTGGCCGCCGAGTAGTTGGTTTGTCCGGCCTGGCCTTTCTCGCCATTGACCGAGCTGATGTTGATGATGCGTCCCCAGCCTTTTTCAACCATGTCGGGCACAACCTGCTTGGTCACGTTGAACATGGAGTCCAGGTTGGTGCTCATCACCGCGTCCCAGTCTTCACGTGTCATTTTGAGGAACATCCGGTCCTTGGTAATCCCGGCATTGTTGACCAGCACGTCAATGGTGCCGTGCTCAACCTTGGCCTTGGCGAATGCCGAGACCGTCGAATCCCATTCGGCCACATTGCCCACTGAGGCATGGAAGGTGAAGCCCAAGGCCTTTTGCTCGTCGAGCCATTTGTTGTAGTCTCGCGTCGGGCCGCAACCGGCAATCACCTTGAAACCTTCCTTGTGCAGGCGCTGGCAGATGGCCGTACCGATACCGCCCATGCCACCGGTCACGTAAGCCACTTTTTGACTCATGTCTGTCTCCTTGCTGTAAATGCTGAGAAATGAACAGGTTCAGGGGTGCTTCGATTACATGCGCTCGAGCACAAGCGACACACCCATGCCGCCGCCGATGCACAGGGCGGCCAGACCCTTGCGGGATTGCCTGCGCTGCATTTCGTGCAGGAGCGTCACAAGAATTCGGCAGCCCGAGGCACCAATGGGATGTCCGATGGCGATCGCGCCACCGTTGACATTGACCCTGGCCGGATCGATGTCCAACGCCTTGTTGACTGCGCAGGCCTGGGCAGCAAAGGCCTCGTTGAGTTCGAACAGATCAATATCCTGCGCCTTCCAGCCGGCGCGGGCCAAGGCTTTTTGCGAGGCGGGGACCGGCCCCATGCCCATGGTTGCCGGGTCCAGCCCGCTGGTGCCGAAGGCTGCAATACGGGCCAGCGGCTTGAGGCCCAGGGCCGCCGCCTTTTGGGCACTCATGACCACCACGGCTGCTGCGCCATCATTGATGCCCGATGCATTGCCGGCCGTGACAGTACCGGCCTTGTCAAAGGCCGGACGCAGGCCGCCCAGGGCTTCGGCGCTGGTTTTCTTGTTGATGAACTCGTCGGTGTTGAAGACCAGGGCATCACCCTTTTTCTGGGGAATGACCACATCGACAATTTCGTCTTTGAAACGGCCTGCTTCCTGGGCGGCCGCAGCCTTGGTCTGACTGGCCAGGGCCAATGCATCCTGCATGTCGCGGGTGATGCCATGGGCCTTGGCGACGTTCTCGGCTGTGATGCCCATGTGGTACTGGTTGTAGACATCCCACAGGCCGTCGACGATCATGGAATCCACCATGTTCCAGTTGCCCATGCGCTGACCATCGCGGCTGCCCATCAGCACATGCGGCGCAGCGCTCATGTTTTCCTGTCCACCGGCAACCACAATCTCGCTGTCACCCCAGGCCACGGACTGCGCTGCCAGCATGACGGCCTTCAGACCTGATCCACACACAGCGTTGATGGTCAAAGCCGGTGTTTCCTTGGCCACTCCGGCCATCATCATGGCCTGGCGAGCTGCATTTTGCCCACTGCCAGCAGTCAGCACTTGGCCCATGATGACCTCGCCGATCTGATCGCTTGAAAGGCCGGCGCGAGCGATGGCCTCTCGAATGGCAATGCTGCCCAACTCGGGCGCGGCCACTTTGGACAGGGAGCCTCCGAATTTCCCAACAGCCGTTCGGGCTGCGGATACGATCACGATATCTTTCACGCTTGGTTCTCCAGTTTCAAAATTCAGGCTTTCGCCTTCACATACCGTCCAGGCGCCGACTCGATCGGCTTGAACTTGGTCCCTTTGCCATAAGCCTTGGGGGCCGGTTCCTGCTTGCCGGCATGTTGCTTGAGCCAGCCTGACCAATCCCCCCACCAGCTGCCAGGCACCTCTCGGGCGCCGTCGACCCAGTCATCCACATTTGAAGGAAACCTGCCATCCTCGCGAATCCAGTGGCTGCGTTTTTTGGCCGCCGGGGGATTGATGACGCCAGCGATGTGGCCCGAGGCCCCCATGACAAATCGCTTGGTCCCGGGCAGCACCTGGGAGCTGGCATAGGCTCCCCCGATCGGAACAATGTGGTCCTCACGCGAGCCATAGATGTAGACCGGCATGTCGAGCTTGCGCAAATCGATGGCCTGTCCGCAAACCTTGGCCTTGCCGGGCTTGACCAGCCGGTTTTCCAGATAGGTATTGCGAAGGTACCAGGCGTAGAAAGGGCCGGGCAGGTTGGTTGAATCGCTGTTCCAGTAGAGCAGGTCAAACGGGGGCGGGGTTTCTCCCTTGAGGTAGTTGCCCACCACATAATTCCAGACCAGATCGTTGGGTCGAAGGAAACTGAATGTCGAGGCCAGGTCCTGGCCCTTGAGCAGTCCACCCTTGCCCATCTGCATCTCACGGAACTTGACGAAGTTTTCGTCAATGAACACATCCAGAACACCGGTATCGGTGAAGTCGATCAGGGTGGTCAGGAAGGTGGCACTGGCCACCGGCTTTTCGCCGCGAGCGGCCAGCACCCCCAGGGCTGTCGCAAGGATGGTCCCGCCCACACAGAAACCCAGCGCATTGATTGTGGGTGCGCCGGTGATCTCCTGCACCACAGACACCGCCTTGATGGCCGCATGTTCGATGTAATCGTCCCAGGTTTTGTGCGCCATCGACGCGTCCGGGTTGCGCCAGCTCACGACAAAAGTCCGGTGACCCTGGCTGACCGCGTAACGGATGAAGGAGTTTTCGGGTTGCAAGTCCAAGATGTAGAACTTGTTGATGCACGGCGGCACCAGCAGGAAGGGGCGTGCATACACCTTGGCCGTCAGTGGCTTGTATTCGATGAGTTGGAAGAATTCGTTTTCGAATACCACAGCACCCTCAGTGGTGGCGACATTTTTGCCAACCTCGAAGAGACTTTCGTCGGTCATTGACACATGGCCTTGCTGAATGTCATGCATCAGGTTCTTCACCCCCTTTGCAATGCTCTCGCCCTGGGTGTCAATGGCTTTTTTCTGGGCCTCGGCATTGAAGACCCAAAAGTTGCTCGGAGCTGCAGCAGCCACCCATTGCTCGATGGCAAAACGGATCCGGTTGCGGGTCTTGATATCGGCATCCACCGCGTCGGCCAAACCCATCAGGGTGCGAGCATTGAGCAGATACACGGCAGCGTTGAAGGCAGCCAGGGGATTGCTGTTCCAAGCTTCTGAGGCAAAACGACGGTCCTTGATCTGCAAATTGCTGGTGAGCCCCTGATTCCAGATTTCTGAAGCCTCTTGAAAATAGCGGCTCTGAAGCGCCTGCAACCTGTCGGGCTGGAATCGAATCTGTGGAGCCCCTTGGGTGCCTTGTGGCATGGCCCCTCCCAGATCCAAATGCTGAAAGTTCTGCATCGCCTGCCCCCAACTGCGTGCCAGGTTTTGCTGGAAATCGCCAACCATCTGGTTCCAGAGATCAGGATTCTGAAAGGACATTGTTCGTTGCTCCAAAACATCCGAAAACCGGGCAGAAAAACCTTGCAAGTATTGTCGGCTTGATTGTCATGTAAATTACAAACCATGCCTGCGCGCAAGAAAGATCATTGAATGTACCTGGTCGCAATCGCTTGGATGTATGTGGTGGTACTGATGAGTCTTGCCGAAGCTTTCGCGTCGAACGGAACATTTGTTGGCGCTTTAATAACTTTTCTTTTATATGGCGTGTTTCCACTTTCCATTTTGATGTACATCATGGGAACACCTGCGCGCAAAAAAGCTCTGGCGAAAACCCAGTCTGCGTCCTCGGGGGAGCCGGTTTCAGCCCCCATTCAACCAGATCAGGGCGGCCATTCGCCCAGTGCTGGCACAGGTACGGCTGTCGCGCCGGTGGGAAAAAAAGAGGGCTGACTGCTCGACCGTGCACCAGTGAGGGCTGCTATCGTTGCCATGTATGGACGTCACCCCCAAGGCCAAGAGCCGGAGGCGGGCCAGAGCTGCCAGATCCATCATGAAATGGCGATCCGATCGCCCCGCACGCACGCATTGCTCAACAGCAGTCCCGGGTGGACACAAAGCTGCGACCACCTCAGGCCCGACTTCGAAGGCGTTTGGACCGATACAGGGCCCCAGCCACGCGATCAGGTCACGCACATGGACTCCCCGGCCTTCCAATGCCTGCACCACCGACTCCAACACCCCCAGACCATCGTGCCCGGCCAACCCTCGCCAACCCACATGCGCCGCAGCCACCCAACGCCCCTGTCGGTCACACAACAGCACAGGCAGGCAATCGGCCACCATCACCGTGCAGGCCCATCCCGGGTGATCAGTCAGACTGGCATCGGAAGGCGGCAACCATCCATCAGACAGATCCACGACCCGGGTCCCATGAACCTGTTGCAGGTAAAAAGGCCTGACCCCCAGCGACTCTCCGACCAAGGCGCGATTGCTTGCAACACGCCCGGCATCGTCACCCACATGATCACCCAGATTGAGGCTGTTCCAGGGTTCGGGCGAAACACCTCCCTGGCGTACAGTCATGAAAGCGCTGACCCGCAGTGGCGCGGGCCACTGCGGTTGCCAGCCCGGCAACCGGTTTGCAATTGGCATGAAATCCTCTCTTGCACATGCGTGTCCGGGTTTCAAGCATACATGGCCAATTTTCCAGTCATTGCCTCCAACAGCAGGGCTGCGCAAGCAGGCATCCCTGCCACAAGTGCCATCCACTCCTTGGCCCAGCCATGCATCCCGCCCCCCCCCTAGCCTGGCTTGAGCCGGGCCAGTCCTTGCCGCCACCCGACCGGGCCTGGGGCCGTGAGAGCCCTGCGCCCGGCCTGCTGGCGGCCGGACATGAATTGAGCAGCGAGCGTGTCATCGAAGCCTATCGGCAAGGCTGCTTTCCGTGGTTCAGCCAGGGGCAGCCCGTGCTTTGGTGGAGCCCCGACCCTCGGATGGTCCTGCCCCCTGAGCGTTTTCGCTGCCGTCGCTCCTTGATTCAATCGCTGCGACAGTGGACAGCCAAGCCGGGGTTTGAACTCGTCTTTGACCGCGATTTCAGCCAGGTCATCGAACAATGCGCACGACAGCCCCGACGTGGGCAGCAGGGGACCTGGATCGTGCCCGCCATGGTGGAGGTCTACTGTCACTTACATCATCAAGGCCTGGCCCACAGCGCTGAGGCTTGGTACCAGGGAAAGCTGGTGGGGGGCCTGTATTTCATCAGTCTGGGCCGAATGGTGTTTGGTGAATCGATGTTCACTCTTATCAGCAACGGATCCAAAATGGCGTTGGCCTTGTTAGTGTCCGTTGCGCGACACCATGGGGTGGCCCTGATTGATTGCCAGCAAAACACAGCCCACCTTTCTTCCCTCGGCGCCTACGAAATCCCCCGCAACGAATTCCTGCAGACCGTGCGCAAGGCGCAACAGGGCCCTGCCATCGAATGGCAGCAGGAAACCTTATACTGGAACGAACTCGAGCGACCCTCCAAGTGACCCTGCTTCAAGATCTTCCGCTGCAGGCTCTGCAGTTTTACGCGACAGCCCCTTACCCTTGCAGTTATTTGCAGGATCGCATGGCCCGCTCCCAGGTGGCCACACCGAGTCACATGATCCACAACGAACTCTATTCCGAGCTTGTGGAACGGGGCTTTCGCCGCAGTGGAGTGTTCACTTACCGTCCCCATTGCGACGACTGCATGGCCTGCGTGCCCCTGCGGGTTGTCGTCGATCGCTTCCGACCCAGCCGTTCACAGCGAAGGGCGCAAGGCAGGCACGCCCACTTGCAGGCGCGCGTCAAAAGCCTGCATTTCGAGCCTTCGCATTACGCCTTGTACCTGCGCTACCAGCGCGCCCGACATGCAGGTGGCGGGATGGACCATGACAGCGTGGATCAATACATGCAGTTCCTGCTGCAAAGTCGTGTCAATTCCAGACTGGTGGAGTTTTTCGACCCGCTGGAGCAGAGAGTCTGCATGATCAGCATCGTCGATGTCCTGAACCATGGCATTTCCGCGGTCTATACCTTTTACGAGCCAGAACCGGCTGCAAGCTATGGGACTTACAGTGTCCTGTGGCAAATCGAGCAGGCCCGCCAGCTCAATCTTGCCTATGTGTACCTTGGCTACTGGATTTCTCAAAGTCCTAAGATGAGTTACAAGGCCCAGTTCCAGCCCTGTGAAATTCGACGCAACGGGCAATGGGTCCATTGGGACACCTGATTTTTCTTCAAACCAGACCGTAACGAGTTCTGACTGCCACCATGAGAAAAGCCAACGTCACCACCTCAACGCCCACCATCCAGGTGATTGAGAGAATGTTTGCGTTGATGGATGTCCTGGCATCCCGTGAAGAGGCCATTTCGCTCAAGGAAATCGCCACCAAGACAGGTCTTCACCCCTCAACCGCCCATCGAATCCTGAATGATCTGACAACCGGCCGATTTGTCGATCGTCCCGAGGCAGGCAGCTACAGACTCGGGATGCGTCTGCTTGAACTGGGCAACCTGGTCAAAGGACGGCTCAATGTCCGCGATGCTGCACTGGTCCCCATGCGTGAGTTGCACAAACAAATCCAGCAACCCGTCAACTTGAGCATGCGCCAGGGCGACGAAATTGTCTATATTGAGCGCGCCTACAGCGAACGATCCGGCATGCAGGTGGTACGAGCCATTGGCGGCCGGGCACCTTTGCATCTGACCTCAGTGGGCAAACTGTTTCTGGCCAGCGACGACACTGTCAGGGTCCGTGCCTATGCCACGCGAACAGGGCTGTCTGGCCACACCCGCAACAGCATCACTCAATTGGCTGTTCTCGAGCGCGAGTTGTCCAAAGTGCGGCAGTCGGGTGTCGCTCGCGACAATGAGGAACTCGAGCTCGGGGTCCGGTGTATCGCCGCGGGCATTTATGATGACCAGGGCAAACTTCTGGCCGGACTCTCGATATCTGCCCCAGCTGACCGACTCGATGAGGAGTGGCTGCCCAAACTGGAGGCCACGACCGCAGAAATTTCAAAAACCCTGGGTTTTAATTCAGCTCGCAGAGCCTGAAATTTAGCAGCCTGTATGCGCATTGCGCCGCGGGTTCAGCCGGGGCTGAAGAAGCTGTTGACCAGCAGTATCAGCTGTTCAAACGCAATGAGGGTGGCGATGAAGCGCCCGACGAAGACTCTATCCAGCGTCGAACACGCTCCGCATCACCAATGCGGCTGAGCTTGCCGGCGGAGTCCAGAAACACCATGATCAGCTTTCGGCCCGCAATATGGGCCTGCATGACCAGACATTGACCGGCTTCGGAGATATAGCCGGTTTTCTGCAGTCCGATATCCCATTGCGGGTTTTTGACCAGCCGGTTGGTGTTGTTGTAGTGCAGCGTTCGACGACCGACCGCCACCTCGCGGCCATGCGAGGTGGAGAGCTCGCGCAGCATGGGCTCCTTGTAGGCCGCGGAAACCAGCATGGCCAAATCATTGGCACTGGACTGGTTGCGGCTCGAGAGCCCGGTGGGTTCGACAAATCGCGTATCGACCATGCCAAGGAAACGGGCACGTACATTCATACGATCCACAAACGCATCCATACCACCCGGAAAAGTTCTCCCCAGAGCATGCGCCGCCCTGTTCTCGCTGGACATCAATGCAAGGTGCAGGAGCTCGCCACGGCTGAGCGTTGTGCCCACTGCCAGTCGGGAGGTGCTTCCCTTTTCAGTGTCCACGTCAGCCTGGGTGATGGTGATCATCTCCGACATGGGCAACTGCGCCTCAGTCACCAGCAGTCCCGTCATCAGCTTGGTCAGTGAAGCAATTGGCAATACTGCGTGGTCGTTTTTCCTCAAAAGGACTTCATGCGTATCTTGATCGATCACCAAGGCCACACTTGATCGCAAATCGAGCGGGTCATCCAGGGCGTGCAATCCGGCCAGTTGCCCATGCGAGGGACGAGGGGGCGCAGACACCATCTGGGTCTTGCCTGAACGTTGTTGCCGCCTGTTTTGTGCTGTGGACTTCTTGCGTTTGGCGGACTTTTCCTGTTGGGCGGACTTATCTTTTTTGACCTTTTTAACCGCTGCGACATGGGCCGACGAATGACCGGCTGATGCATTCTGGGCCATGGCGTGGCTGGGAATGATGGCTGCAGGCAGGACCGCAAAGAAAATTCCCAAGACCGCCAGGGTACCCTGGACCGCCACCGCCCGGCATCGCCCAAACACATGAAAAGTTTCAAAGATTGACATAGGCATCAAAACTGCAAACCCACGATGACCAAAGTGTATCCAAATGAAAAAAGTCACGCAAGGACAAACACTTACGTGACTTTGTTAAAGTCTAAAAAGTATACTTAGGCATCAACCTTGGGCGGCCACCCTGTCAGCCTTGCTGTGAAGTTTGTTGAGCGCACTGAGATAAGCCTTAGCGGAAGCCACAACAATGTCGGGGTCGGCCCCGACACCATTGACCACACGGCCGCTGTTTTGCAGACGCACGGTCACCTCACCCTGGCTCTCGGTCGAACCGCTGATGGCGTTGACCAAATAAAGCACCATTTCGGCCCCACTTTTGACCTGGGCCTCGATGGCCTTGAGGGATGCATCGACCGGACCATTGCCGACCGATTGGCTGCGGACTTCCTGGCCGTTCATGGTGAACACGATGCTGGCCTGGGGCTGTTCGCCAGTTTCACTGCGTTGGGACAAGGAGACGAAAGCGTATTGTTCCTTTTCAGTGGCCTGATATTCCTCACTGACCAGCGCAAGGATATCTTCATCGAAGATCTCGCTTTTTCTGTCAGCCAGCTCCTTGAAGCGTAAAAAAGCATTGTTGATTTCGGTTTCGCTGTCCAGGGCAACACCAAGGTCGAGCAGGCGTTGCTTGAAGGCGTTGCGACCGCTGAGCTTGCCCAAAACAATCTTGTTGGCACTCCAGCCCACATCTTCGGCGCGCATGATCTCATAGGTGTCGCGGGCCTTGAGCACGCCATCCTGATGAATGCCTGAAGCATGGGCAAATGCATTCGCGCCCACCACCGCCTTGTTGGGTTGGACGACAAAACCAGTGGTCTGGCTGACCATTCGGCTCGCTGCCACGATGTGCTGGGTATCAACACCAACCGCCAGGCCGAAATAGTCCTTGCGGGTCTTGACAGCCATCACCACCTCTTCAAGTGAGCAGTTGCCAGCTCGCTCACCCAGACCATTGATGGTGCATTCGACCTGACGGGCACCACCGATCTGCACACCCGCCAGGGAATTGGCAACAGCCATGCCCAGGTCGTTGTGACAATGTACCGACCAGACAGCCTTGTCGGAATTGGGAATCCGTTCGCGCAGGTTGCGGATGAATTCACCATACAGTTCGGGAATGGCATAGCCCACCGTATCGGGAATGTTGACGGTGGTAGCGCCCTCCCCGATCACAGCTTCAAGCACCCGGCACAGAAAGTCAGGGTCGCTGCGATAACCATCCTCGGGGCTGAATTCAATATCGCTGCAAAGGTTGCGTGCAAATCGGACAGCCTGACACGCCTGCTCGAAGACCTGATCCGGGGTCATCCGCAGTTTTTTCTCCATGTGCAGTGCCGATGTGGCAATGAAGGTGTGTATACGGGCGCTGTTTGCGCCCTGCAGGGCCTCCGCAGCACGAGAGATATCGCGGTCGTTTGCGCGCGAAAGCGAGCACACAGTCGAGTCCTTGATGGCATTGGCAATAGCCCTGACCGCTTCGAAATCGCCATTGGAGCTGGCTGCGAATCCGGCCTCGATCACATCCACCCGAAGTCGCTCAAGTTGTCGCGCAATGCGCAGCTTTTCGTCCCGGGTCATGGAGGCCCCAGGCGATTGCTCCCCATCACGCAACGTGGTGTCAAAAATGATCAGTTTTTCAGCCATGTTCACTCCAGATGATTGACCGCAGCTGGGAAAGACACAAAGCAAAAGGCCCGCTGCGGTTGCACACGGGCCTTTTGGGAAAAATGAGCAAACGCTACATATCCCGCCCGCAGGGCGAAATTAGTAGGGCCAGTTCAGTTGGGTACATGGCACAGAATGTAGCACAAAAAAAACTTAGGCAGCAGATCACTGATGCAATCCGCGCTCGTCTGGTTCTTCCGTCGAGGTGCTGATCATGCTGGCGGGTTCCCCTTTGAATTTTCGCCATCCGTACAAGGCATAACCACTCACCCCATAGATCACAAAAAGCCCAAACAGAACGGCCGGCGGATGAATGTTGATCACCGCGATTGACAGGGCAATCAGAACCACGACGGCAAAAGGAACACTCTTCTTGAAATGAACATCCTTGCCGCTGTAGAAAGGCACATTGGTGACCATGGTGAGTCCAGCATACAAAGCAATGGCAAACATCGGCCAGGCCTGGGTAGCGCCTGTGTACTCTGCATCGGTCATGATCCAGATGAACCCGGTGACCAAAGCTGCGGCAGCCGGTGATGGCAAACCCTGAAAGAATCGTTTGTCAACCACAGCCGTGTTGACATTGAAACGCGCCAGGCGAAGAGCTGCACAGGCGCAATAAACAAATGCGGCAATCCAGCCCCAGCGTCCCAGGCCCTTGAGTGCCCATTCGTAGGCAATCAGGGCCGGAGCCGCGCCAAACGACACCATGTCGGCCAAGGAATCCATCTGCTCGCCAAAGGCACTTTGCGTGTTGGTCATCCGGGCCACTCGGCCATCCAGGCTGTCCAGAACCATGGCGCAAAAAACACCCAGTGCAGCCAGGTCGAAGCGACCATTCATGGCCATCACAATGGCATAAAAGCCGCCGAAAAGTGCTGCCAGGGTGAACAGGTTGGGCAGGATGTAAATCCCTTTTCGGGGTTTGCGCGGGCTAACGCCCTGCACGATTTCCTGTTCGGTGTCGTTTTCCATTGGGGGGTGATGTCGGATATTGAAGCTGTGACCGGTTGGAGCGAGTGTATGCCAAGCCGCAGCCAGATGAAACAAGGCCACCGAAGTGGCCTTGACGGTACGCAATGAAGTGTCAATTGCGGGTCTGGTCAACCAGCTTGTTCTTGGCAATCCAGGGCATCATGGCGCGCAGCTGAGCACCGACCACCTCGATGCTGTGCTCGGCGGTATTGCGGCGACGTGCAGTCATGCTCGGGTAGTTCAGGCGGCCTTCCTGGATGAACATCTTGGCGTAGTCACCGTTCTGGATGCGCTTCAAGGCGTTGCGCATGGCCTTGCGCGACTCTTCGTTGATGACTTCCGGACCGGTCACGTATTCGCCGAACTCTGCATTGTTCGAAATCGAGTAGTTCATGTTGGCGATGCCGCCTTCGTAGATCAGGTCGACAATCAGCTTGAGCTCGTGCAGGCATTCGAAATATGCCATCTCGGGGGCATAGCCAGCCTCCACCAGAGTCTCGTAGCCCATCTTGATCAACTCGACCGCACCGCCGCACAGCACGGCCTGCTCGCCGAACAGATCGGTCTCCGTCTCTTCCTTGAAGTTGGTCTCGATGATGCCAGCCTTGCCGCCACCGTTGGCCATGGCATACGACAGGGCCAGGTCGCGGGCCTTGCCGGACTTGTCCTGGTGAACAGCTACCAGGTGGGGCACGCCGCCGCCCTGGGTGTAGGTGCTGCGGACGGTGTGTCCCGGAGCCTTGGGGGCCACCATCCACACATCCAGATCGGCGCGGGGCACGACCTGGTTGTAGTGGACGTTGAAGCCGTGGGCGAATGCCAGGCAAGCGCCCGGCTTGATATTGGGCGCCACATTGTTGTTGTAGACCTCGGCGATTTGCTCGTCGGGCAACAGGATCATGACCACATCGGCAGCCTTGACGGCGTCATTGACTTCCATCACGTTCAGCCCGGCCTTGCCGACCTTTTCCCAGGATGCCCCGCCCTTGCGCAGGCCGACGACGACCTTGACGCCGCTGTCATTGAGGTTCTGGGCGTGGGCATGGCCCTGACTGCCGTAACCAATGATGGCCACGGTCTTGCCCTTGATGAGGGACAGGTCACAATCTTTGTCGTAATAGACTTTCACAGGTTTCTCCTTCGGAAATCAGTCGGGGGGCAGGTTGGTTTGGAGGGTCAGACACGCAGGACGCGCTCGCCGCGCCCGATCCCGCACGCACCAGTACGCACGGTCTCCAGAATGGCGCTGCGGTCGATCGCCTCGAGAAAGGCGTCGTTCTTGGACATGTCTCCGGTGAGCTCGATGGTGTAGCTCTTGTCGGTGACGTCGATCACGCGGCCGCGGAAGATATCAGCCATGCGTTTCATTTCTTCGCGCTCCTTGCCCACGGCGCGGACCTTGACCAGCATCAGTTCTCTCTCGGTGTATGCCCCCTCTGTGAGGTCCACCACCTTGACAACTTCGATCAGGCGGTTGAGGTGCTTGGTGATTTGCTCGATGATGTCATCCGAACCCGTCGTCTGGATGGTCATGCGCGAGAGACTCGGGTCTTCGGTGGGCGCCACCGTGAGGGATTCGATGTTGTAACCTCGGGCCGAGAAGAGGCCCACCACGCGGGACAGGGCTCCGGCTTCGTTCTCGATCAGAACGGCAATGATGTGTTTCATGTCAGCTTCCTCTTTTGGCCACCCTCCCCGATGCACGGTAATGCAACGGCTTGGTGAGCCATAGATTCAACAGGTGGATAAAAAGTTCAGAGGTCCTCGGAGCCGAGCAGCATTTCTGTAATGCCTTTGCCGGCCTGAACCATCGGGAACACGTTCTCGGTGGGATCGGTCTGGAAGTCGAGGAAGACGGTACGGTCCTTGAGCTTGCGGGCTTCAATCAAAGCGGCTTCGACGTCTTGTGGACGCTCGATGCGCATGCCCACATGCCCGTAAGCCTCGGCCAGCTTCACGAAATCAGGCAACGCATCCATATAGCTGTGGCTGTAGCGGCCCGAGTACTCGATCTGCTGCCACTGGCGCACCATGCCCAGGTAGCGATTGTTAAGTGAAAGCACCTTGATCGGGGTGTTGTATTGCAGGCAGGTCGAGAGCTCCTGTATGCACATTTGCACCGAGCCCTCACCGGTCACGCAATACACCTCACTCTCGGGCTTGGCCAACTTGATGCCCATAGCATAAGGGATGCCTACGCCCATGGTGCCCAAACCCCCAGAGTTGATCCAGCGACGCGGTTGGTCGAATTTGTAATACTGTGCAGCCCACATTTGGTGCTGCCCAACATCGGAGGTGATGTAAGCGTCAGCGTCCCGGGTCATGTTCCAGAGCGTCTCGATGACCATCTGGGGCTTGATGACCTGAGAATTATCGCGATCGTAATTGAGGCAATCTCGACCGCGCCAGCCCTCAATGGTGTCCCACCACGACTTGAGGGCAGAGGCATCGGGCTTGAGGCCGGACTCCCGGATCATGGCGATCAGTTCATTGAGTACATCCTTGACATCGCCGACGATGGGAACGTCCACCTTCACACGTTTTGAAATGCTCGACGGATCGATGTCGATGTGGATGATCTTGCGAACAACCGACGCAAAATGTCTGGGGTTACCTATGACTCGATCGTCAAATCGAGCCCCGACTGCCAGCAAAACATCACAGTTTTGCATCGCATTGTTGGCCTCAAGGGTGCCGTGCATGCCCAGCATGCCGACAAAACGACGATCAGTCGCAGGGAATGCACCCAGGCCCATCAAGGTATTGGTCACCGGGTAATTGAGCAAATCCACCAGCGCACGCAGTTCAGCGCTGGCTTCACTCATCAGCACACCTCCACCTGTATAAATGTAGGGACGCTTGGCTGACATCAGCAGTTGCAGCGCCTTTCGGATCTGGCCACCGTGGCCTTTGCGCACCGGGTTGTAGGAACGCATTTCCACCGATTGCGGATAACCGCTGTAGCTGGTCTTGTTGTAAGAAACGTCCTTGGGAACATCCACCACCACCGGTCCGGGCCGGCCGCTGCGGGCGATATGGAACGCTTTTTTCATGACCATCGCCATGTCGCGCACATCCTTGACCAGAAAGTTGTGCTTGACGATGGGGCGGGTGATACCAACGGTGTCACATTCCTGGAATGCGTCAAGGCCGATGGCGGCCGTTGGCACCTGCCCGGCGATGATCACCATGGGAATGCTGTCCATGTAAGCCGTGGCAATCCCGGTGACAGCGTTGGTCAGCCCCGGGCCGGAGGTGACCAATGCCACGCCAACATCGCCAGTTGCACGGGCATAGCCGTCGGCTGCGTGAACGGCTGCCTGCTCATGGCGAACCAGCAGGTGCTGGATGGTGTCCTGTTTGTAGAAGGCGTCGTAAATGTGCAGGACCGCCCCGCCGGGGTAGCCCCAGACATACTTGACGTTTTCGGCCTGCAGGGCCTTGACCAGAATTTCTGCACCCCGCAATTCCTGCGACTGGGCAGCGGCTGCACTGGCCATTTCGGCTCTGGATATTTCCATGATCAAACCTTTGTGAATTTCTCTGACGAAAAACCTTGGTTGCCCCTGGGCTCGACTCTTGTGAAGTGGCTTTGGGACTTGAGACCAGGGCCATGGGCACTCCAAGTGGGAGTCGCCGGGCCATGATCCGTTTGCTATTCGATAGATTGCAACCCTGCATTATCACATGCGGCAAAAGGATTTTTACACCCAGCCTGCCATAATGTGCAACGCGATTACCTCTGCATGCATCACCAATGCGCTTGAATTTTCCGTTGCGCGGCTGAATCTTGGCCACCCGATCCGAACTCTCGGCCTTCCTCGAGCAAATCGAAAAAAAGGCCTTTAAACGCGCGCTCTACCATGTGCGCGATGAGGAATCTGCCCTGGACATCGTGCAGGACAGCATGATCAAGCTTTCATCGCATTACGGTGACAAGCCCGTTGCCGAATTACCCCTTTTGTTTCAAAGAATACTTTCTAACACCATACTTGACTGGTTCAGAAGGCAAAAAACTCGCCAGGCCCTGTTTACTTCCCTGGAGGAGCTGGGCGAGACGTCGCAAGGCGAATCTTTTGACTGGCTAGAGATCGACTCTCGCGCATCGGATCTCTCCAGCGTGCAAAGTGCAGAAATACAGGTGCAGCAGTGGCAAACCCTCGAGCAGATCGAAGAGGCCATCCAAAGCCTTCCCCCCCGTCAACGGGAAGCCTTTTTGCTGCGTTATTGGGAGGAACTTGATGTTGCTGAAACAGCCGCCGTCATGGGCTGTACGGAGGGCAGCGTCAAAACCCATTGTTCCCGGGCCGTGCAGGCTTTGGGCAAGCGACTTTCAGCACAGGGAATCAAATCATGAAATCCAAAAACCCACTTCAAAACCGGGAAGACCTCATCGGCATGTCCATCGCAAGCCGATTGAATCTCCACAGCGTGGAAATTCCACACGACATCAGCGAGCGCCTTCGATTCGCCCGCCTCAAAGCCCTCGACAGCCAGAAACGATCGCCGGTCTGGGCACGCGAACTGCAGCTCAGCGCCCAGGGCGGGCTGTCTGTGTCAGCTGGCAGATCTATCGGTCCCGACCTCTGGAGTTTTTTGGGCTCAGTAGTCCCGCCTGCTTTGCTGCTGTTTGGCTTTGTCGCGTTCATGGGCGACTCACAATCCGAACGCATTGAAGAAATCGCGCGCATTGATGCCGAATTGCTGGCCGACGACGTTCCCCCTGTCGCCTTTGCAGATCCGGGTTTTGTCCAGTTTCTTCAGGAAGCAACCCGCCTGCAAAAACACCATGACTGAAACCCCGAGGGCTCGAGCTGGATGGGCCTTGCAGACACTTGTGTGTGTTTGCCTTGCCGGAATTTCGATGGCCAGTCTGGCGCAAACCATGCCTGCTTCAGCCCCGTCCGTGCAGGGAACCTCTTCTTCAGTGCGCTCAGATCTGCCCGACTGGTCCCGACTGAGCACTCGTCAGCAACTCGCACTGGCTCCGCTGGCTAAGGCTTGGCCTCAGCTGACCTCCAGCCAGCGGAAGAAATGGCTCACGCTGGCTCAAACCTACGACAGTCTGACCCCTGCAGAACAGGTGACGGTTCACCAAAGAATGTCTGAGTGGGCTTCACTGAGTGTTCAGGAAAGGGCCCGGGCGCGTCTGAATTACACGCATCTCAAATCCCTGGGTCGCGAGGAACTCAAGGCTCAATGGGAAGCCTACCAGGCTCTGTCCGATGACGAAAAAAGACGCTTGCAGCAACAGCGCCCTGCTCCAAAAAGTGCGGCACCTGTGTCGCGATCACTCAATGCAAAATCCGATCGCTTGATCCAGCCGCCGGTAAAGTCGGGAACCTCGACCACAAACCCACCTATTGATCCAAAGACCTTGCTGCCTCGAGGTATCGATACCCCGACAGCCGCACTGTCGGCTTCTGCCGCTTCAGAGGCATCACCGGTCACCGAATCCGCTTCTGAATGAGCCCAGCTTCTTCTGAACCGACCATGGTGGCCCCTTCGCTGCGCAGGCGCATGGCCTGCTGGCTGTATGAGGGGATGCTTTTGTTCGGTGTGGTGTTCATGGCCGGCTACCTTTTTGGCGCGCTGAGCCAGACCCGACATGCCCTGGACAACCGGCATGGTCTGCAGGCCTTTGTCTTTCTTGTGCTGGGCATTTACTTCACATGGTTCTGGTCCCGAGGCCAAACCCTGGCTATGAAAACTTGGCATGTACGCCTGGTCGACCTGCAGGGCCGGGCCGTCAGCCAGAGCCGGGCGCTTGCCCGTTATGTTTTGAGCTGGTTGTGGTTCCTGCCGCCCTTGTTTCTGCGGGCGATTTGGGATCTGCCAGCACCAGAGGTCGCTGTACTGTCGATGGGCTGGATTGCCATCTGGGCCCTGCTCAGCCGTTTTCATCCACAGCGACAATTTCTGCATGATGCTCTTGCGGGCACGCGACTGGTCCATCACCGCTGAACCACCTTTGCTCCTGGCTGCCCTTGCCGCACAATGACTGCATGACAGCGTCTCCTCCTCCCGATTCACCCGTCAACCCTCAAAAGTCACGCACCGGGCTCAGCCGGATCCTGCACGCCACCGGCTATTCCCTGGCAGGGCTGAAGGCCGGCTGGTCCGAAAAAGCCTTTCGACAAGAGGTTTTTCTGGCCGTGATTCTGATGCCGGCAGCTTTCTTTGTCGGGCAGGACTGGGTGCAAATCGGTCTGCTGGGTGGATCGGTCATGCTGGTCCTGATTGTGGAGCTGCTTAACACAGCGCTTGAATCGGCGATCGACCGTATCAGCCCGCAATGGCATGCGCTCTCGAAACGGGCCAAGGACATGGGCAGCGCTGCTGTCCTGCTCAGTCTTCTGTGGTGCTTTGGACTGTGGGCAGCAGCCCTCTGGTCACGCTGGGGGGGGGGATGAACAAGCCTGCATTTTCAGTCTGTATCTACTGTGGTTCAAAGCACGGAAACAATGACATGTTCACGCAAACGGCCCATCAAGCGGGGCAATGGATTGGCCGTCATGGAGGACAACTGGTTTATGGTGGGGGACGCAACGGCCTGATGGGAGAACTAGCCCAGGCCACCTTGGCCGCTGGAGGGCGGGTGGTCGGCATCATTCCCCGCGCATTGGTGCAAAGGGAATGGGCGCATGAGGGCTGCACCGAGTTGCACGTGGTGGACACCATGCACGAGCGCAAACGCATGATGGCCGAGATGGCCGATGCCTTTCTCGCCTTACCCGGAGGCATCGGCACCTTTGAAGAGTTCTTTGAAGTCTGGACCTGGCGACAGCTGGGCTATCACGACAAACCGGTCGGACTGCTCAACGCCTCCGGCTACTACGACGGCCTACTGACGTTCGTGTCTAACGTGACCCGTCAGGGCTTCATGAACGATTGGCAAAATGAACTGATCCGGGTAGGTGATGAGGTGCAGACACTGCTGCAGTCACTGGTCCAGGATGCTGGCCTGGCTCCGCCCGTCCGCAGCCAGGACCTTTAAGCCGGGTCAGATCGCGGTTTCGTCTTGCTCGCCGGTCCGGATACGCACCACCCGCTCCACGCTGGTCACGAAGATTTTGCCATCGCCGATCTTTCCGGTATGAGCCGCAGTGACAATCGCTTCCACGCAGCGATCCACATCCTGCTCCTTGACCACCACCTCCACCTTGACCTTGGGGAGGAAGTCCACCACGTATTCTGCGCCCCGATACAGCTCGGTGTGCCCCTTTTGTCGGCCAAAACCCTTGACCTCGGTCACAGTCAGTCCTGTGACGCCACATTCGGCCAAGGCCTCACGGACCTCCTCGAGTTTGAAGGGCTTGATGACGGCAGTAATTTGTTTCATGGTCGATCCTTGAGTATCAGGCGCGAAAACGGTTGGTCATAGGATAACGCCAGTCCTTGCCAAAACTGCGATGGGTGACCCGAATGCCCACAGGGGCCTGGCGGCGTTTGTACTCATTGACCCGGATCAGCCGTGTGACCTGCTCGACATCGGCCGGTTCGAAGCCATCGGCCACCAGAGCGTCCACGCCCTCATCGTTTTCCATGTAACGCTCGATGATGGCATCGAGCACCTCGTATGGGGGCAGGCTGTCCTGGTCTTTCTGATCGGGTCGAAGTTCGGCACTTGGCGGGCGGGTGATGATGCGCTCAGGGATGGGTTGCGAGCCGGTGCCATAGGGGTCATGATGGTTGCGCCAGCGGGCCAGGGCGAACACGCGGGTCTTGAGCACGTCCTTGATGACGGCAAATCCGCCTGCCATGTCGCCATACAGGGTGCAATAGCCCGTGGCCAGTTCACTTTTGTTGCCTGTGGTCAGAACAATCGCCCCCGTCTTGTTGGACAACGCCATCAACAAGGTTCCTCGAATGCGGGCCTGAATGTTCTCCTCGGTCGCGTCTTCTGGCAGTCCCCTGAACTGATCCGCCAACGCATGTCTGAAGCCGTCAAACAGCGGCGCAATCGGAATTTCGTCGTAACGCACGCCCAGGCGGGACACCATCTCCCGACTGTCGAGCCAGCTGATGTCAGCGGTGTAGGGCGAGGGCATCATGACTGCATGCACCATGTCTGCACCAAGCGCATCGACAGCGATGGCCAGCACCAGCGCCGAGTCGATCCCACCGGACAGGCCCAGCACAGCGCGTTTGAAACCATTCTTTCCCAGATAGTCGCGAACACCCAAGACCAGGGCATCCCACAGGTCGGCCTCGGGGGCCGGCAAGGGTGCAAGCGCCTGCCCAGCCGTCACCGCCGGCTGCACCCGCCCCTCTTGCAGGGACAAACTCAGATGCATCGTGGACTCCACGAATCCGGGTGCGCGCATGACCACCGACCCCTGCGCATCCAGCGCGAAGGAACGGCCCTCGAAAATCACCTCGTCCTGTCCACCGACCAGGTGGGTATAGACCAAGGGCAAGCCACACTCCTGCACACGCTCGCGCATGCGCTGTTCTCGTTCGCTGCTTTTGCCAGCATGAAAGGGCGAAGCATTGAGTACAGCGAGCCATTGGGCCCCCGCGTCACGCGTCTCGCGCGCCGGGGCGTCAAACCAAGCATCCTCACAAATCAGCAGACCGACCCTGACGCCCTCGACCTCGAATACGCAAGGTGCGGAGCCCGGGGTGAAATATCGTCGCTCGTCAAACACCTGGTAATTGGGCAGTTCCCGTTTGTCGTAGTGGGCCACGACCCGCCCCTGCGACACCACAGAGGCCCTGTTGTGGCGGCGCGTCACCGCCACACTTCGAGTGCGCAGGCCACCGCCTTGTGGATGGCCAACCACGACATGAAGGTCTTTGAGGTCGGCAAGCGACCGGGAGATGGATTTCAGGGCATCATCACAGGCATCGATAAATGCCGGTCGTAGCATGAGGTCTTCGGCCGCATAACCGCAAATGGACAGTTCAGGAGTCAGCACCAGGCGCGCACCATCGGCGTAGGCCCGACGGGCAACATCGACGATGCGTGCGGCATTACCGACCATGTCACCGACGACAAAATTGAGTTGAGCCACGCAAATCTGGAGAGTCATACAGGTGCCACAAATCGTCAAACCCGATTATCTCATCCGGGTCCATGACCACATCGGCGCGATTCCGCGGGAGCGATGGGATGCCTTGCTAGCACTCCAGGATCGGCCCACCCCCTTCATGCGGCACGCCTACCTGCAGGCCCTGCAGGACAGCGGCTCGGCCTGCGAGGCTACAGGCTGGGCCTTGCGTGTCATTTCCTTGTGGGACGACGAGTCGCTGGTGGGCGCTTGCCCGCTCTACCTCAAGACCCACTCCCGCGGTGAATATGTTTTTGACTGGGCCTGGGCCGAGGCCTATGAGCGCCATGGTCTGTCCTACTATCCCAAGGCGGTCGTTGCCTCACCTTTTACCCCTGTACCCGGCTCGAAACTGCTGGCCATCAACCACCTGGTACGTTGCGAACTGCTCTCGCGCATTGTGGCGTGGTGCAATCGCCAGGGTCTGCCATCCCTGCATATCCTGTTTGCCGATGAAGCCGACCTGGCCGTCTGCCAGCAACTCGGACTGCAAAGACGCGAGCAGGTGCAATTCCATTGGCGCAACCAGGGCTGGCGGGACTTTGATGATTTTCTGGGCAGTCTGAGCCAGGATAAGCGCAAAAAAATCCGTCAGGAACGCCGGAAAGTCCGGGATGCAGGGGTTCGATTCCGGGCCATTCATGGAGCTGGCATTACACCCGCCGACTGGGAGCTTGTCGAGCGATGCTACCGTCAGACTTACAGGGAGCATGGCAACCCACCCTATCTGCAGCCTGGTTTTTTTGATGGCATGCGTCAAGACATGGCCGCGCACTGGCTGGTGTTTGTGGCGCAAATGGAAGAGCGTCCCATCGGCATGAGTTTGATCGGCCTGCAGCACGACTGCCTGGAAAGGCCCCAGGTGGCTTACGGCCGTTACTGGGGTGCCCTCTCAAGGGTCGACTGCCTGCATTTCGAGGCCTGCTATTACCAGCCTATTGAATGGTGTATCGAGCATGGCGTGCAGCGCTTTGAGGGCGGCGCCCAAGGAGAACACAAGATCGCCCGAGCCCTGCTGCCGGCAGCCACCGCCAGTGCCCACTGGCTGGCCCACCCGGAATTTGCGCAGGCGGTCGGGCGTTTTCTGCAGCGGGAGCGGCAAGGCATTGAAGGGTACAGGGAGGCCCTCGAGTCCCACAACCCGCTCAAGAGAACCTGAACCGCCCGAGGACCCGCCCCGTCAGCCTCTGCCCTCAGGCCTTGGACTTTTGATGACTGGCAATGCCGTCAGTGATCTCTTTTTTCGCCGCATCAATGCCTAACCATCCGGTCACCTTGACCCATTTGCCCATTTCAAGATCCTTGTAGTGCTCAAAAAAATGGGCAATGGCATTGCGGCGCATGGCATTGACATCTTCAATGGACTTCCAGTGGTCGTACATCGGCAGGATTTTGCTGGTGGGCACGGCAATGACCTTGCCATCCACACCGGCCTCGTCTTCCATCATCAAAATCCCTAGGGGGCGGCAGGGCACCACCACCCCTGGATGCAGGGGGTATGGCGTGATCACGAGCACATCCACCGGGTCACCGTCGCCTGACAGCGTCTGGGGCACATACCCGTAATTGGTCGGATAGTGCATGGCTGTCGTCATGAAACGGTCGACAAACAGTGCACCGGTTTCCTTGTCCACTTCGTATTTGATGGGGTCGGCATTCATCGGGATCTCGATGATCACATTGAAGGTATCAGGGGCATAGACGCCAGGCGTGACATTGTCAAGTGACATTTGCAGTTCTCGGTGTAAATTGAAACGGATATCCGGAAGATCATCAGGATTAACCCCGATTTTACTTTCACAGGCCTTGCGTAATCGAGGGCACCACCCCTTTAATAACTGTGTTGGCCAATCGTTTCTCTCCAGGATGAAGCGAGGAAGCAACGCCGTGGGAGGTGCCTCCACAGCGTTGCCCTCCCCTTCAGCGACAACAAACAAGGAGTACAACGATGTCAGGCAACACCGCGCTCATTCTGGCGCTCGCATGCGGTCTTCTGGCCGTGATCTACGGATTGTGGGCACGTAGCTGGATTCTCTCGAAAGACCCCGGCAACGCCCGGATGCAGGAAATCGCTGCCGCCATTCAGGCCGGCGCAGCAGCCTATCTCTCCCGTCAATACAGAACTATCGCTGTGGTGGGCGTGGTTCTGGCGGTTCTGATGGGCCTGTTTCTGGATGGCACCACGGCGATTGGCTTCGTCGTCGGTGCAGTCCTGTCGGGAGCCTGTGGTTTTATCGGCATGAATGTGTCGGTGCGTGCCAATGTGCGCACCGCCCAGGCCGCCACCCAGGGTATTGGCCCGGCATTGGACGTGGCCTTCCGTGGCGGCGCCATTACGGGCATGTTGGTGGTGGGGCTGGGACTGCTGGGCGTGACCGGTTTTTACTGGTTCCTCGTCGGCAATGGCAATCTCACACCCGACAAGAACCTGGCCAACCTGCTCAATCCGCTCATTGGATTTGCCTTCGGCTCCTCGCTGATCTCGATCTTTGCCCGACTGGGTGGCGGTATCTTCACCAAGGGCGCCGATGTGGGCGCCGATCTGGTGGGCAAGGTGGAAGCGGGCATCCCCGAGGACGATCCGCGCAACCCGGCCGTGATTGCGGACAATGTGGGCGACAACGTGGGCGACTGCGCCGGCATGGCGGCCGACCTGTTCGAGACCTACGCCGTCACGCTGATCGCCACGATGGTGCTGGGCGCTCTTCTGGTCACGGCCGCCCCCCAGCAGGCCGTGCTCTACCCGTTGGCACTGGGCGCAGTGTCGATTGTGGCCTCCATCATTGGCTGCTTTTTCGTCAAGGCCAGTCCGGGCATGACCAATGTGATGCCGGCGCTTTACAAAGGCCTGGCCATCTCGGGCGTGCTCTCGCTGATTGCCTTTTTCTTCGTCACCACGGCGCTGATCCCCGATAACGCCCTGGGCGCTGCGGGGAGCCAGATGAAACTTTTCGGCGCCTGTGTGGTCGGTCTGGTGCTCACAGCCGCCCTGGTCTGGATCACCGAGTTCTATACTGGCACGCAGTACAGCCCGGTACAGCATATCGCCCAGGCCTCCACCACCGGCCATGGCACCAACATCATTGCCGGCCTGGGTGTATCCATGCGATCGACCGCTTGGCCAGTGATTTTTGTTTGCATGGCCATTGTGGCCGCCTACGGACTGGCGGGACTGTACGGTGTGGCCGTGGCAGCGATGTCGATGCTCTCCATGGCCGGCATCGTGGTGGCACTTGACGCCTACGGTCCGATCACTGACAACGCTGGCGGTATTGCCGAAATGTCCGAACTGCCCAGCAGCGTGCGTGACATCACCGACCCGCTGGACGCCGTGGGCAACACCACCAAGGCAGTGACCAAGGGATATGCCATCGGTTCGGCTGGGCTGGCCTCACTGGTGCTGTTTGCCGACTACACCCACAAACTCGAGACCTATGGCAAGGCCATCAGCTTTGACCTGTCGGATCCGATGGTGATCGTGGGCCTGTTCATCGGCGGTCTGGTGCCCTACCTG
>CAYMMK010000026.1:21683-28300 GCA_964391575.1 uncultured Limnohabitans sp. | reverse complement strand
CCACCTATGTGGCGGTGTTGGCGGAGCTGGCGCAGAACGTCTGCGTTCAGTTGTCCAATGGCAAGATCAAGGGTAAGAGCGTCAAGGTGCGTTTGATCTGAGGCGCTGCATTTGCAAGCGCCGGCTGGTGATGGGGTGCGGCAGGCTCCTCATGCTGCGGGTACGCAGAAATCGTCGCCTGCCGCACCCCATCACCAGCCTCGGTGGTGAACCAGAAGATCTGGGGTTATTGATGTACTACGGTCTCGGTCCGGGTGGGGGCCGGGTGACGATTTGCGGTACCCCGCCATGAGGAACCCGGCCCCCACCCGGACCGAGGCCTCACCCTGCACGAATCAGCGATAAGGGTTCTTCAAACCCAGACCAGCAAGGATTTCCACCTCGTAGGCTTCCATTTCCTCGGCATCAGCCTCAGAGGTCTCGTGGTCCCAGCCCTGTGCATGCAAGGTCCCGTGCACCAGCAGATGCGCGTAATGCGCCGCCAGCGTCTTGCCCAGCTCCTTGGCCTCACGGGCCACCACCGGTGCGCACAGCACCAGATCGGCCATCACCACCGGCTCTTGCGCATAGTCGAATGTCAGCACGTTGGTGGCGTAGTCCTTCTGGCGGTAGCTCTTGTTGAGTTCCCGGCCTTCATCCTCGGTCACGATGCGCACCGTGATCTCGGCGTCCAGGGCCAGCGCATGGCGGATGCAGCGCGTCACAAAGTGCCGGGGCAGGGCAGCGCGGTGGCGGGCAGCGAGCGGGATGTCGCCGAATTGCAGCGAGAGTTGCAGGTGCTTGAGAGCCATGGTCACTCGGGGGTTTTGCGCCGCGGGGCACTGCCCTGGGCGTCGTAGGCGTCCACAATGCGGGCCACCAATGGGTGGCGAACCACATCGGCACTGGTAAAACGGGTGAATGCAATACCCTTGACGCGCTTGAGCACCCGTTCGGCGTCGATCAGACCGCTCATTTGCCCTTTGGCCAGGTCGATCTGGCTCACATCACCCGTGATCACCGCCTTGGCGCCAAAGCCGATGCGGGTGAGGAACATCTTCATCTGCTCGGGGGTGGTGTTCTGCGCCTCGTCGAGGATCACGAAGGCATTGTTAAGTGTGCGCCCGCGCATGAAGGCCAGCGGGGCGATTTCCAGCGCATTGCGCTCGAAGGCCTTTTGCACGCGATCAAACCCCATCAGCTCGTAGAGCGCGTCGTACAGCGGCCGCAGATAGGGGTCCACCTTCTGCGACAGATCGCCGGGCAGAAATCCCAGGCGTTCTCCGGCTTCCACCGCCGGGCGTGTGAGCACGATGCGTTGCACCGCCGAGCGCTCCAGGGCATCCACCGCGCAAGCGACCGCCAGGTAGGTCTTGCCCGTGCCCGCCGGGCCGATCCCAAAGGTGATGTCATGGGCGGCAATGTTGTCCATGTACACCGACTGCCCAGGCGTGCGGGCCTTGAGGTCGGCGCGGCGGGTGTGCAGCATCGGCGCGCCGCTTTCGTCTTCCCCCAGCGACGAATCTCCGGCCAGCATGAGCTGGATCATGTCGGCTGCGATCGGCCGGTCGGCCCGTTCGTAAAGCGCCTGCAGCAGCTCCATGGCGCGCTGGGCCTGGGCCTTGGGGCCGTCCACCTTGAACTGCTCGTGGCGATGCGCGATGCTGACCTGCAGCCCGGCTTCGATGCTGCGCAGGTGCGCGTCCATCGGGCCGCACAGGTGCGACAGGCGGGTGTTGTTGTGCGGGGTGAAAGTGTGGCGAACGATCAAGTTGATAATCCTGTTGTGGCGCACCTGGCGCGCCGTCCACCCCGGATTTTCCTCCAGACCTGTCCTGCAAGGCTTCTTTCCCCATGATTGGCAAACTCACCGGCACCCTCAGCGACAAGAATCCGCCCGAAGTCATCGTGGACTGCCAGGGCGTGGGTTACGAGGTGAACGTGCCGATGAGCACCTTCTACGGCCTGCCCGCCACGGGCGAGAAGGTCAGTCTGCTCACCCACTTCGTGGTGCGCGAGGACGCGCAGATCCTGTACGGTTTTGGCACGGCCGCCGAGCGCGAGGCCTTTCGCCAGCTGATCAAGATTTCGGGTGTGGGTCCGCGCACGGCCCTCTCCGTCCTGTCGGGCATGAGCGTGACCGAACTGTCGCAGGCCGTGACCCGCCAGGAAGCCGGTCGCCTGGTCAAGGTACCGGGCATCGGCAAGAAAACCGCCGAGCGCCTGCTGCTCGAGCTCAAGGGCAAGCTGGGCGCTGACCTCGGGGCTCCGGCTGCGGCCGTGGGCGATGCGCAGGGCGACATCCAGCAGGCGCTCATTGCCCTGGGCTACAGCGACAAGGAAGCGGCCGCCGCGCTCAAGGGGCTGCCGCAGGATGTGAATGTGAGCGAGGGCATCAAGCTCGCGCTGAAGGCGCTGGCCAAGTAAGGAAACGGTTTCATGAGCATCAAGACCGACGATTTCGGCACGCCGCCCACACCGCGCGAAACCTCGCGGGTGGTCTCGGCCGCGCCGGTGTCCAACAGCGAAGAAGCCATCGAGCGGGCCTTGCGCCCCAAACACCTGCAAGAGTACGTGGGCCAGTCCAAGGTGCGCGAACAGCTGGAGATCTTCATCGGCGCGGCCAGAAAGCGCGAGGAGCCGCTTGACCATGTGCTGCTGTTTGGCCCGCCCGGTCTGGGCAAGACCACGCTCAGCCACATCATCGCGGCCGAGCTGGGCGTGAACCTGCGCCAGACCAGCGGCCCCGTGCTCGAGAAACCCAAGGACCTGGCCGCGCTGCTGACCAATCTGGAGCGCAACGATGTGCTCTTCATCGACGAGATCCACCGCCTCTCTCCGGTGGTCGAGGAAATCCTTTACCCTGCCCTGGAGGACTACCAAATCGACATCATGATCGGCGAGGGCCCGGCCGCGCGCTCCATCAAGCTCGATTTGCAGCCCTTCACCCTGGTGGGCGCGACCACCCGTGCCGGCATGCTCACCAACCCCTTGCGCGACCGCTTTGGCATCGTCTCGCGGCTGGAGTTCTACTCGCCCGAGGAGCTTTCGCGCATTGTCACGCGCAGCAGTGGCCTGCTCAAGGCACCCATCGACGCCGAGGGCTCTCTCGAGATCGCACGCCGCTCGCGCGGTACCCCCCGGATTGCCAACCGCCTGCTGCGCCGTGTGCGTGACTATGCCGACGTCAAGGGTGATGGCCGCATCCACCAGTCGGTCGCCCGGCAGGCCCTGACCATGCTCGATGTGGACCCCGAAGGCTTTGACCTGATGGACCGCAAGCTGCTCGAAGCGGTGATCCACCGCTTTGACGGCGGGCCGGTGGGGCTGGACAACATCGCCGCCAGCATCGGTGAAGAGCCTGGAACCATTGAAGACGTGATCGAGCCCTACCTGATCCAGCAGGGTTACCTGCAGCGCACCCCCCGAGGCCGTATCGCCACCCTCGCCGCTTTTCGGCATCTGGGTGTCACGCCACCCAAGATGACAGGTGGGGGATTGTTCAGCGAGTGAGGATGGAGTCAGGGATGCAGGATCTCCCCGCATCGCGGCGTCACGCACACCTCCCGCAGGCGATGCCATGCGCAGCAGGCGAAGCTATGCGAACTCGTCGCGTGATCGGTCTTCCAGATGGCTGGTGTCTGCCCAGCCCACCAATGACAATCCCTGTGGCGTCCACAGCAGCCGGTTGACGGCGGTGTTGGGCAGCAGCCAGGTACGCGGGGCCTGCAGGTCCAGGCCGGTGGCGGCGCGGTAGAGCACGTCCATCACGCCGCCATGGGCCACCAGCACGATCTGCTCGCTCACATGCCGGGCGGCCAGTTCATCGACGGTCTTGAGCACGCGTTCGCGCAGGGTCACCAGCGACTCGCCATTGTCTGGCGGTGTCCATTGCGGCGTGCGTTGTCGCCAGTGCCGGGCGTGCTCGGGCAATTCGGCCTCGATCTCGGCAAAGGTGCGTCCTTGAAAAGCGCCAAAGCTGCGCTCGCGCAGGCCTTGGTGGAGCGTGACACCCAGACCGACAGCCTCGGCAATCGTCTGCGCCGTGACCTGCGCACGCGAGAGGTCGCTGGCATAAATGGCATGGACCTCGTCACGCTCGGCCAGGGCACGGGCCAGCCAGCGGGCCTGCAGCAGGCCGGTGTCATTGAGGGGGATGTCCAGATGGCCCTGGATACGGGTGTCGACGTTCCAGGCGGTTTCGCCATGCCTGACGGCGAGAATGCGGGTGGCTTCCATCAGCGAGGAATATCGATGAAGACCTTGCGCAGGCCTGCAGGCGGGGTGGGGAAGTTGGCCAGCGCCGCCCTGAAAAGGGTGGGGTACAGGTTCTGGTCATCGCTCCAGGGGCCATCGTGCGCAGCGCGGGTTTCATACACCACCAGCCCGGACTGCAGGTTGCGCATCAGAAGACTGACCTCCCGGCGGTAGTAGGTGGGCGGCGGCAGACGCATGCTCATGCCCACGCCCCAGCGCGGAAACCCGCCATAGCCCCAGTAAATGCTGCCGTGGGGCACCCAGCCGGGTGGAACCGGACGGCCCCAGGCATCCAGGATGTACTCGCTGCCACGCACGCCCACCAGCACGCTCACGCTGGCATGGGCATCGTCGCGAACCAGCCCGGCCAGGGCCAGCGCCTCTTGGGCTTGTTGCTCGGCCAGTGCGGCTTGCGGGTTGTTGATCTGGGACGGCAGACGTTCGAACCGGTAGCGTGCACCCTCCAGGTTCATGCCTGCAGGCACGGCCGCGACCGACAGGACGTCAGCGTCCATCCGGCGCACAGTGCTGCAGCCCGTCAGAGCCAGCACGAGGGCCCACAGGGCCAGGGCTCGCAACCATTGCATCTTGAACCTCCAGGTTGTGTGTCAGACGGAAATCACCTGTACGCCGGGCAAACGCGAGTCGCTGTAGGTTTCCTCGTCAAATGCCTTGTCGCCATCGTCCGAGGCCACACCGGTGGTCTGCAGATGCCTGAAATCATGGAGACGGGCGTCCATCAGGTGCGAGGGCACCACATTCTGCAGCGCGGCAAACATGTTTTCAATCCGGCCCGGGTGTTTCTTCTGCCATTCGCGCAGCATCTCGCCCACCACCTGCCGCTGCAGATTGTCCTGGCTGCCGCACAGCGTGCACGGAATGATAGGGAACTGTCGGTGCGCCGCCCAACGAGCCAAGTCGGTCTCGGCCACATAGGCCAGCGGACGGATCACCATGAACTCGCCGTTGTCGCTGACCAGCTTTGGCGGCATGCCCTTGAGCTTGCCGCCAAAGAACATGTTCAGAAAGAAGGTCTGCAGCATGTCGTCGCGGTGGTGGCCCAGCGCCAGCTTGTTGCAGCCCAGTTCGCGAGCCACCCGGTACAGGATGCCGCGGCGCAGGCGCGAGCACAGGCTGCACATGGTCTTGCCTTCGGGGATCTTGTCCTTGACGATGGAATAGGTGTCCTGCGTCTCGATGTGGAACTCGATGCCCAGGTTTTTCAGGTAGTTGGGCAGCACTTCGGCAGGAAAGCCGGGCTGCTTCTGGTCGAGGTTGACAGCCACCAGGGTGAAGTCCACAGGCGCTCGGGCCTGCATTTTCATCAGGATGTCGAGCATGCCGTAGCTGTCCTTGCCGCCCGACATGCACACCATCACACGGTCACCCGCCTCGATCAGGTTGAAGTCACTGATGGCCTGGCCGACTTGCCGGCACAGGCGTTTTTCAAGCTTGTGGGTTTCGCGTTCGACCTTTGCAACCTTGGCGGCATCAGGGGTCGGGGCTTCGAGCCAGAGGTTGTCGATGTGTGCATTCATGGGCTTCACCACTGTCCGGTTTCCATGCGGATCGCGACTTCACAGTCCGCAAAAATTTCAAGTTTGGCAATCCTCACCCGCACACCCAGCACGCCGGGCAGCTGCATGAGTCGATGGGTGAGCCTGCCGATCAGGGTTTCGAGCAGGTTCACATGTTCAGCGGTGCATTCGTCGATGATGATCTTGCGCACCTTGCGGTAATCCAGCACCGCGGTGATGTCGTCGTCGCTGGGCAGCAGGGCCTGGGTGCCCAGGTTCAACTCGGCATCGACCTGGATTGGCTGCGGAGCGGTTTTTTCGTGCGCCAGAATACCCAGATTCGCATCAAAGCGCAGCCCGGTGAGCGAGAGAGTTTGCAGTCCCCGGTTCAGCATGGCGCATCCTTGATCCGGATGATTTCCACCCCTACGCCTTCGCAGTCCGGGTAGACATCGGGCTTGCAGCTCGACAGCCTGACGGCGGCCACGCCCGGGTGGGCCATCAGCTCGGTCATCAGGTCGTCGCACAGGGTTTCCTGCAGCACGATGTGGCCACGCGCCACGCGCCGGGCGATGACTTGGCGCACATAGTCGTAGTCCACCACCTCGGCCAGGTCGTCGCGGGTGGGGGTGCTGCCAGCGAGTGGCACAAACAGTTCCACATTGAAAACAATGCGCTGCGGCCCGTGCTTCTCGAAGTCGTGGGCGCCAATGCGCACATCCACCACATGGTTGCGCAAAAACAGGCGACGGCACGTCAGGGCCAGCGAAGACAGGGGATCACTCATGGCATCACTTGGGGTTGTGGGGCTCGTCAATGGCAAACATCACATCGCGCGCGAGTGGCACCAGGTGCTGGCCGTTG
>CAYMMK010000026.1:0-21583 GCA_964391575.1 uncultured Limnohabitans sp. | reverse complement strand
CTCGTCAATGGCAAACATCACATCGCGCGCGAGTGGCACCAGGTGCTGGCCGTTGTCCACGCACAGGGTGCTGCCGGTGATGCAGGGGTTGCCGGCCAGGAACAGGCAGGTGTCGGCCACCTGGACCGGGTCGATGGGGTGGTGCAACAGGTTCACACGGCTGGCGCGCTCGAAATTCTCCTGCGTTTGCGGGCCACTCAGGAACATCAGGCCCGGGGCGACGCCACACACACGCAGTGGTGCCAGGGCCTGCGCCTGCAGGGCCACGGCACGCTCGAGAGCCAGCTTGCTCACCGTGTACGAAAAATAGTCGGGGTTGAGGTTGAACACCTTCTGGTCCAGCACATGGATCACGCTGCGTTGTCCGGGGGGGGCCTGCGCAGCCCTTTGGCGGGCCATGAGCGACGCCATCGAAAGCGGTGCCAGCAGATTGACTTCAAGCTGCTCGCGGGCCCCGCCCAGGTCCATCTGCGCCCCGGAGTCCGGCTCGAAGAGCGAGGCATTGTTGACCAGGCAGTCCAGCGGACCGGTCTGCGCTTCGATGGTGCTCAGCATCTGCTCGCGCTCTGCGGCCAGGCCCAGGTCCGCCTGCACCAGGTGCACGTGGGCGCCGCTGGCCAGCAGCTGCTGCTGCAAGGCCTGCGCAGCCGCCGCCGAGCGCTGGTAATGGCACCAGACCCGCCAGCCCGCGTGCGCAAAGGCCTGGCAAAGCAAGGCGCCCAGGCGCAGGGCGCCGCCGGTGACGAGGACGGTTTTCAAGGCCATGTTTTCCAATGGGGTTGTGCGCAGGACGCCGGGAGGGGCGCGGGTCGGCGAAAGCAGGAATTATCCCCGATGCCCTTTTTTGTGCGCACGCTTCGCCTGCACTTGGGCTTGCAGTTGGCACGCCAAGCGCTGGCCATGGGCGACAATCGCCCGGTGAAAGTTGATTGCCCCCTTGAGTCCACGTCGCCGGCAGACCTTCCAGCCCGGCTGATGGCCCGTGTGCATGGCGCCATTGCCCAGGCTGGCGGCTGGCTGGCCTTCGACCGCTTCATGGCCCTCGCACTTTACGAGCCGGGCTTGGGGTACTACACCAATGCCTTGCAGAAATTCGGCTCCATGCCTGGCAGCGGCAGCGACTTCGTGACTGCGCCGGGCCTGAGCCCGCTGTTTGGTCACACGCTGGCGGTGCAGCTGGGGCAGGCCCTGTCTCAGACGGGCACCCATGAGGTGTATGAATTCGGCGCCGGTACCGGCGAACTGGCGCTGCAGCTGCTCGATGCCCTGGGTGGGCAGGTGCAGCGCTACACCATCATCGACCTTTCGGGCACGCTGCGCGCACGCCAGGCGCAAACCCTGGCCGCTCATGCCGGCAAGGTCCGGTGGCTTGATGCCTGGCCCGTGGTGATCGAGGGTGTGGTGGTGGGCAACGAGGTGCTCGACGCCATGCCCGTGAAATTGCTGGTACGCAAGAGCGGTGTCTGGCACGAGCGCGGCGTGGCGGTCGCAGACGGCGGCCTGGCCGGGGTCGACCGGCCGACCGGCCTGCGTCCGCCGCTTGCGATCGATGGCGATCACGACTACCTGACTGAAATCCATCCCCAGGCCGAGGCCTTCATCGCCAGTCTGGCCGACAGGCTCAAGGCGGGCCGCGGCGGTGCAGCCTTTTTTCTGGATTACGGCTTCCCCGAGGCCGAGTACTACCACCCGCAGCGGCACATGGGCACCCTGATGTGTCACCGGCTGCACCAGGCCGACGGCAACCCGCTCGACCAGGTCGGCCTCAAGGACATCACCGCGCATGTCAACTTCACCGGCCTGGCCCTGGCGGCCCAGAATGCGGGCCTGTCGGTGCTGGGCTACACCTGTCAGGCGCACTTCCTTTTCAATCTGGGCCTGGCGCAACACATGGAAAGTGCCTCTCTGCAGGCCCGCAGCCAGGCCGCGCGCCTGGTCAATGAACACGAGATGGGTGAGCTGTTCAAGGTCATCGGTCTGGCCACCCGCGACTGGCCGGCCCGGGGGTTTGCCCGGGGTGACCGCAGCCACCGCCTCTAGCCATGTTGCGCTGGCTTCTGGTCACCTTGCTGGCGCTGATCATTTTCAGCGGTTTGCAGCCCTGGTTGCAGAAGCTGGGTTTTGGCAAGTTGCCAGGTGATTTCCGCTTCCGGCTGTTCGGTCGCGAGTGGTTCATTCCCTTGACCAGCACCTTGCTGCTGAGCCTGCTCGCCGCCCTGATCGCCTGGTGGCTGTAGGGCCTTGAATCCCCGGGGGGTCACCCCATCTGGATGCATATTCCGGTGAGAGCCTGCCATGAATTCGCCCCTGCACATCGTCTGTCCCCACTGCCACACCACCAACCGCGTGGCGACCGAGCACCTGGGCAGCGCGCCCGATTGCGGCCAATGCCACCAGCCCCTGTTCACCGGGCAGCCGCTGGCGCTGGATGCGGCCAGCTTCGAGCGCCACATCGGGCGCAGCCAGGTGCCTGTGCTGGTGGACTTCTGGGCGCCCTGGTGCGGCCCCTGCCGGATGATGGCGCCCGCTTACGCGCAGGCGGCCGGCCTGCTTGAACCCCATGTCCGCCTGGCCAAGGTCAATACCGAAGACGAACAGTCTCTGGCTGCCCGTTTCCACATCCGCAGCATCCCCACACTGGCCCTGTTCGTGAACGGACGCGAGCTGGCGCGTCAGGCGGGGGCGTTCAGATCGGCGCAGGACATTGCGGAATGGGTGCGTTCAAGGCTTTGAACCAGGGCTTGCCGCTCTAGACCATGGTCGGTGTCTTGGTGCAGGCTCAGGCGGCCCCATAGAGCGCTGCCGATCAGACGTCCGGGCAGCAGTGTGAACAGGCCTGTGATGAGCAGTGCGCCAATATAAAGGGCCACCATGTGGGTTCGGTGTGCCTTGATCCTGTGAGCACGTGCGTGCATGACGCCCACAAGCAGGCTGACGAGTGTGAAAACCGAGAGCCCATGTATCCATGAATAGCCATCAGGACGGTGGATGGCAAAGGAGATTCCGGCCACAGCGGTCATGCAAAGCACCCAGATCCAGCCCATCAGGCGATGAATCTGATGGCCTTTGCGGGTGGCCAGCAGCAAGGCGCCAAGCACCACTGCTGCTGAGGCCAGAACGGCGTGCCCAATGATGACGGGTGACCAGCTGTAGTAGGGAATTGTCATGCCGGCGGATGGGGAAGTGGCGTGATGATACGGCTCAGAACGGCGGTTCTTTCAAGATCAATCCGCTGGCCGATCTGCGCCCCCTGCAGACCGTCACGGGCAGCCTGTGCCGCAATGTCGGCTGTGGCCATACCGAGCACGGCCTGCAGGGCTTGCGTCAGACCTTGCCCTTGCGGGTATTCCCGTTCGCTCCATCCCAGTCTGCCCCGCGCATCGGCCTCGCAGGCCTGCAGCACCAGGGCAAAGCGCTCAGGCTGGCGGATGGCGTCGCAGCGCGTGAGCAAGCGCAGGACGGCGGCGGCGTTCAATGCTTCGCTGCGATGGATGTTGCCGTGCTCGCGGGCCACCACCTCGGCCAGCGCCTTGCAATCGCCCGGCACGCGCAGGCGTTCGGCCACCTTGTTCGCAAGCTTGACGCTGCGGTCCTCGTGCCCGATGTGGCGCGGCAGCACATCGGCCGGGGTGCTGCCCTTGCCCAGGTCGTGCATGAGTGCCGCCCAGCGCACGGCCAGAGGGGCCTGCAGCCGGGCGCATTGGTCGAGCACCATCATCACATGCACGCCGGTGTCGATTTCGGGGTGGTACTCGGGCCGCTGGGGGACGCCCCAGAGCCGGTCGAGTTCGGGCAGCAGCACCTGCAGGGCGCCGCATTCGCGCAGCACCTCGAACATGCGCGAGGGTTTGCCGGTCATCAGGCCGCGGGCCAGCTCCTGCCAGACGCGCTCGGGCACCAGGTGGCTGACTTCACCGTCCTGCACCATCCGGCGCATCAGCGCCATGGTTTCATCGGCCACGCTGAAGTCGGCAAACCGTGCCGCAAAGCGCGCCAGCCGCAGGATGCGGACCGGGTCTTCGGCAAAGGCCCCGGTCACATGGCGCAAGACCCGGGCCTGCAAGTCGCGCAGCCCGCCGTAGGGGTCGACCAAGTGGTCCTGCCATGCGCTCACGGGGGCATGGGCCAGGGCTTCGGGCACCGCCAGGGCGTTGATGGTGAGGTCGCGGCGGGCCAGGTCGTCCTCAAGCGTCACGTCGGGCGCGGCCTGTACCGCAAAGCCCTTGTAGCCACGCGCCGTCTTGCGTTCGGTGCGGGCCAGCGCGTATTCCTCGCGGCTGTGCGGGTGCAGGAACACCGGGAAGTCCTTGCCGACCGGCACATAGCCCTGCGCAGCCATGGCCTCGGGGGTACTGCCCACGACCACCCAGTCGCGGTCGCTCACGTTGTGGCCCATCAGGGCATCGCGGACCGCACCGCCGACGACAAAGACGTTCATGAAATTCCTTGATCGGTTGGGGACAGAGCTGAAGATTTGTCCCGCAAGTCATTTATCGTTGCAGCCGGTAGGGTTCTTCGAAATCAATGAAGTCCTTTTCGGCCAGGGCCCCGTCGATCCAAGCCTTCACGCCGAGCAGGGCGCACACGCGGTCCATGTAAGCGGCGAGATCGGCGGGCACGGGCAGGGCGTAGGTCTTCAGGCGCATGACCACTGGCGCAAAGTAAGCGTCGGCCACGGTGAACGGGCCGAACAGCATCGGCCCGCCGTGTTCGGCCAGCAGGCCCGACCACATGGACACGATGCGTTGCAGGTCCTGGCGCAGGCCGGCGTTGTCACGCAGGGCCAGCGCTCCCACATCGGGCAGATGCGCCTCGATGTTCATCGGACAGGCGCTGCGCAGGGCGGTAAAACCGCTGTGCATTTCGGCGCAAATGCTGCGGGCACGAGCGCGTGCGGCACGGTCGGCAGGCCACAGTTGCCGGTCAGGAAACTGCTCGGCCAGGTACTCGGCAATCGCCAGCGTGTCCCACACCACCAGACCGTCGTGCACCAGCACCGGCACCTTGCCCACCGGGTTGAGCGGCGCCACCACCTTCTTGAACTGCGAGTCGGGTGTGAAGCCGTCAAAGCGGACCAGGATTTCCTCAAAGTCGATGCCCGCCTGGCGCAGCAGCACCCCGGGCCGCATGGACCATGAGGAATAGTTCTTGTTGCCAATGTAGAGCTGGATCATGGCGATCTCCGTTGAAAGGAGCCCCATGTTAGCGAGTCGGCGTCAGGGCTCAGCGACGCGATGCAGCGCGCCAGCGATCGAGCCGGCTGCGTGGGCCCCGGTGCCCGAGGTAGGCGGGCGCGACCCCGCCGAGTGCCGCCGGCGTGATGCCCAGTTGCGCCAGACCCGGCAGACGGCCGCTGCAGACATTGTCGACTTGCATCGAGGCCAGGTTGTCTCGGCTCATGAGGGGCTCGCCCGGGGCCAGCTCCATGGCCAGGGCCTGCAGCCATCCCACCCAGCGCGGCAGCGGCAGGACCGGGCGGCCACGCCCGTTGCGCACGCCCGCCCACTGCCCCGCGCGATGGACCAGCTCACCCAGGGTCAGGGTTTCGGGTCCGCACAGCTCGTAGGTCTGGCCGCTGGTGTGGCTGTCATGCAGGCACTGCACGATTGCACCGGCCACATCGGCCACCCAGACCGGGGCAAAACGGGTGTCGCAGCCCGCCAGGGGCATCACCGGAAATACCTGCTGCAGGTCGGCGAACAGGTTCAGAAAGCGGTCTTCGGCGCCGAAGATCACGCTTGGGCGCAGCACCGTCAGCGACAGGCCCGACTCGCGCAGCACCGCTTCGCCGCGCGCCTTGCTGCGCTGGTACATCGAAGGGCCTTGCGCATCGGCGCCGAGGGCGCTGACATGCACCAGCCTGTGCACACCGCCGGCCCGCATGGCCGCAGCCAGGCGTGATGGCAAGGCCACATGCACACTCTCGAAACGAGCCGCATCGCCGTGCAGCACGGCGATCAGATGGACCACGGCATCGTGACCGGCCACCAGGTTGCGCAGGGAGGCATCGTCAAGGGTGGGAGTTTCCAGCACGGTCAGGCCCGGCAAGGTCTGAACCGCGGCGGCGTGGGGGGCGCGACGTGTCGCAACCGTGACCTGATGGCCGGCACGCACCAGCTGCTCGCAGACATGGCGACCGACAAATCCGCTGCCGCCCAGAACCAGAACGCGCATCCACGCCCCCCGGTGTCAGCCGGCCAGACCGCGCACCGCCTGGTGCAGCGCTTCCTGGGCCTGTTCGACGATCCGGGCGCGCCATGTGTCGGTGTCGACATAAAAGGCGTCCATCAGATCCTGCTTGATCTGCCGGCGCTGGGCTTCGGTGGCTTCGGGGTGCAGGGCCAGCCAGTGGTCACCCCGCAAGGCATGCATGACCTTGTCCATTGGCACGGTGCCATATTCCATGGCGATGCCGGTGTATTCGGCCTGGGCGCATTCCTGGTAGGCCGCCATCCACATCAGGCCGGTCAGCGGCGCCGAGGTGGACGAGCCGTCGTAAATCGAGGTGATGCCCTGGCCCCACCAGGCCCTGGCACGGGCCAGCGCCGCCTGGTCATCGGCGCAGGCAAAAATGCGTTCACCCACTCCACTGGGCCCCAGTCCAGTGTGCAGATCGATCCAGGCCAGGCGCTGACAGGCGCGGCCGTGTTCGCGCAGCACATTGCGCAAGGTCAGGTGGCTCCAGGTCGGTCCCCGGCCGCCGAAAAACAGCCCGTCGGCAAATTCATACTGACCGCCCGAGACGGCCGCCTGGAAGGCGGGCATGCCGCGCTGCGCAATGAAGCCGCTCACCGCGGCGGCATTGTCGGCATCCGGCGGCCAGACCGCCGGCAACAGCATGGGCTGGACCTCGCGGTAGCCGCTGTTGACCGGCAGGGGCTGGTTGAAGTCGGCAAAGTTGCGGTTCAGGTCCACGTTTTCGTGGGTGACGCGGCGCACATGCGAAAACCCGTAGGGATTGAGGGCGTGAATGTAGAGCACCGCCACACCCGCATCGCGCGCCATCTGGCGCCACTGGGCATCGCCCAGGGCGTGAACTTGCACACCGCTGCCGCAATAGCCCTCCACACCATGGCAGGCGCTGCTGAGCACCAGCAGATGGCGGGCATCGGCCGGTCCTTCACGCACCACGTCCATGGCCAGGGATTCGCCGTCGCGTCCGGGCCGGGGATGGTAGTGCGACTGCACGTCCAGGCCTGCAGTGTGGGCCGCCTGCAGAAATTTTCCGCGCGCCTCGGCGTAACTTCTTGAAAATGCGTCGGCGATGGAATTCATGGTCATGCTCAAGCCTTGCCGCTCTGGGCCAGCCAGCGCGTGGCCAGTTCCACCCAGTAAGTGCCGCCCAAGGGGATCAGGTCGTCGTTGAAGTCGTAGCTGGGGTTGTGCAGGGTGCAGGGGCCGCCGCCGTGGCCCATTTCGCGATGCTGGCCGTCGCCGTTGCTGATGAATACATAGGCGCCGGGTTTGGCCTGCAGCATGTAGGAAAAATCCTCGGCGCCCATGGTGGGCTCCTGGGTCAGTACGTTGGCCTCTCCCACGATGTCCCGCATCACCTGGCGGGCAAAATCGGCCTCCAGCGGGGTGTTGATGGTGGGCGGGTAGTTGCGCGCGAACTCGAACTCGCACTGGGCCTCGAAAGCGGCGCAAAGAGACTCGGCCACCTGCTTCATGCGCGATTCGATCAGGTCCAGCACCTCGATGCTGAAGGTGCGCACGGTGCCCTGCAGTTCGCAAAAATCGGGCACCACATTGGTGGCTTCACCGGCATGGATCATGGTGACTGAAATCACGCCCGCATCCACCGGTTTCTTGTTGCGGGTGATGATGGTCTGGAAGCCCTGCACCATCTGGCAGGCGATCGGCACCGGGTCGATGCCGTTGTGGGGCAACGCGGCATGGCTGCCCTTGCCGCGGATGGTGATCTTGAACTCGTTGCTCGAAGCCATCACCGGGCCGGCGCTGACGGCAAACGTGCCCACCGCATGGCCCGGCCAGTTGTGCATGCCGAACACCGCCTGCATGGGGAACTTCTCAAACAGCCCGTCCTTGATCATTTCGCGCGCACCGCCGCCCCCTTCCTCGGCGGGCTGGAAGATCAGGTAGACCGTGCCGTCAAAGTCGCGGTGCCGCGCAAAGTGCTGAGCAGCGGCCAGCAGCATGGCGGTGTGGCCGTCGTGCCCGCAGGCGTGCATCTTGCCCTTGTGACGGCTGGCATGGGCAAAGGTGTTGAATTCCTGCATCGGCAGCGCGTCCATGTCGGCACGCAGGCCGATGCCCCGGCCGCAGGCCCCGCCATCGCGGCCGTGCACGATGCCAACCACGCCGGTGGTGCCCATGCCGCGGTGGATCGGGATGCCCCATTCGGTCAGCCGCGCCGCGACCACATCGGCGGTGCGCACTTCCTCGAAACACAGCTCGGGGTGGGCATGAATGTCCTTGCGGATGGCCGCAATGCCGGCGGCCTCGGTGAGAATGGAATCGATCAGTTTCATGCCAGTCAGTCTAGCGTCAGTCTTGCAATCCTGCCATCCATGCCCTTCGCCCTGGCGACAGGCGTCGCCTGGCGCACAATGGGGCCTCATGGACACCAAGCACACCGATACCACCGCGCATACGGTGCGCGGCGCCTGCCCGCACGACTGCCCGGACACCTGCGCCCTGCTGACCACGGTGGAAAACGGCCGTGCCATCCGGGTGCAAGGCAATCCTGAACATGCGCTGACTGATGGCGTTTTGTGTACCAAGGTATCTCGTTACACCGAACGCACGTACCACCCTGAGCGCATTCTCACGCCTTTGCGGCGCACGGGCCCCAAAGGTTCGGGGCGTTTCGAGCCGGTGGGCTGGGACGAGGCGCTGGCCACCATCGCGCAACGTTTGCAGGCGATTGCTGCACGCGATGCGCAGGCCATCCTGCCCTACAGCTATGCCGGCACCATGGGGCTGGTGCAGGGGGAGTCGATGGCGGCCCGGTTTTTTCACCGCCTGGGGGCTTCCCGGCTCGATCGCACCATCTGTGCCTCGGCCGGCGCCGAAGGTTTGACCTCCACGCTGGGTGGCAAGGTCGGCATGAAGGTGCAGCATTTCGACGAGTCCCGGCTGATCATCATCTGGGGCAGCAACCCGATTGGCAGCAACCTGCATTTCTGGCGCATTGCCCAGGAGGCCAAGCGAAAAGGTGCGCGGCTGGTGTGTATCGACCCGCGCCGCAGCGAGACCGCCGACAAATGCCATGAGCACATCGCGCTGCGGCCCGGCACCGACGCGGCGCTGGCGCTGGCGCTGATGCACGAATTGATCGCCCATGGCTGGCTGGACCAGGATTACATCGACCGCCACACCCTGGGCTGGGAGGGCTTGCGTGCTCGCGCCCTGGAATGGCCGCCCGAGCGGGCGGCCGAGGTCTGCGGGGTGCCGCCCGAGCAGATCCGGCGTCTGGCCTGTGACTGGGGCACGAGCCGGCCGGCGGCCATCCGCCTCAATTACGGCATGCAGCGCGTACGCGGTGGCGGCAATGCGGTGCGGGCGATCGCCTGTCTGCCTGCGCTCACCGGCGCCTGGCGACACCGGGCCGGGGGGCTGCTGATGTCCAGTTCCGGGCACTTTCCGGTTCGTCAGGGCGCCTTGCAACGCCCCGACCTGCTGGGCGAACGCCGTCCGCGGACGATCAACATGAGCACCATTGGCGACGACTTGCTGCGCGAAAGCACGGCGACCCTGGGTCCGAAGATCGAGGCGCTGGTGGTTTACAACAGCAACCCGGTGGCGGTGGCGCCACAGTCGGGCCAGGTGGTGCAGGGCTTTGCTCGCGAGGATCTGTTCACCGTGGTGCTCGAGCACTTCCAGACCGACACGGCCGATTACGCCGACTTCATCCTGCCAGCCACCACCCAGCTCGAGCACTGGGACATCCACACCACCTACGGCCACACCGATGTGCTGCTCAATCGTCCGGCGATTGCACCGGTCGGTCAGGCCCGCACCAACACCGACATCTTTCGCGCGCTGGCGGCGCGCATGGGTTTTGACGACCCCTGCTTTGCCGACACCGACGAGCAGCTCTGCCGCATGGCCATGGGTGACGCGCAGGACTTTGAAGTCCTGCTCGAGCACGGCTTTGCCAGCCTGCCCGTGCCCGATGCGCCCTTTGCCCAAGGCAACTTTCCGACGCCTTCGGGCAAATGCGAATTTTTCAGCCAGCGCCTGGCCGACCAGGGGCTCGATGGCCTGCCCGACCATCTGCCCAACCATGAAACCCCGGGCAGCGATGCCCGCCATCCGCTGGCCATGATCTCGCCGCCGGCGCGCAACTTTCTCAACTCCACCTTTGTGAATGTGCAAAGCCTGCGCGACATCGAAACCGAGCCTGTGCTCGAAATCCACCCGATCGATGCCCGCGCCCGTGGCATAGCCGAGGGCGCCGTGGTTGAGGTCTTCAACGACCGAGGGCGCTACCGTTGCAAGGCGCGGGTGAGCGAACGCGCCCGGCCGGGCGTGGTCAATGGTCTGGGCATCTGGTGGCGCAAGATGGGGCTCAATGGCACCAATGTCAACGAACTCACCAGCCAGCGGCTCACCGACCTGGGCCGCGCCCCGGTGTTCTATGACTGTCTCGTCGAGGTCGCGTTGGCGGAGCCGGCCCTTGCCTGAACTGTGCATCGAACGCCGTCACAGCCTGGGCCTGGCGGCCGCCCGCGAGGTGGCGCAGCGCTGGACCCATGAGGCCGAAACCGAATGGGGCATGCGCTGCCGCGCCGAACCCGGCGACGGCCAGGACCGGGTGTTTTTCGAGCGCAGCGGGGTCAGCGGCTGCCTGACCGTCAGCGCCGGGCGCTTTGACCTGCAAATCAAGCTGGGGTTTCTGCTCGGCGCCTACCGCCCACAGATTGAACAGAAGATCCGGGCCAATCTGGATGAACTGCTGGGGCCGTCTCAGGGCGCTTGAGCGGGTCCCGTCATGGGGCTTGGCGCTCGCCTGCCCATAGGCGATCACCGGCCATCGCGGGCCCTGTGCTCAGGGCAGATCCGTGTTTTCAGGTCCCGCACTGCTGCTGCGTGGCCCCACCGTGCCCAGCCGGGCCTTGAGCGACTGCGGCTGGCCGGTCAGGATGGCCGCATAGTTGGTGGTGTTCGAAAGCACCTTCTTCACATAGTCCCGGGTTTCCGCAAAGGGGATGTTTTCAGCCCAGATGGCCGCTTCGAGCTCAGGGCCGTTGCGCCAGCGGCGTGAGCGGCTCGGGCCCGCGTTGTAGGCGGCTGCGGCCAGGGGCATGGAGCCGCCAAAGTCATCGAGCACCAGTTTGAGATAGCCGGTGCCAATCTGTACATTCACCTCTTGCTCGGTGATTTGCTCAGGCCGAAAGTTGTTCAAGCCGATCTTGCGTGCTGTCCAGCGGGCGGTGGCGGGCATCACCTGCATCAGGCCGGCGGCCCCCACATGCGAGCGGGCGTCCATGATGAAGCGGCTTTCCTGGCGGATCAGCCCGTACACATAGGCCGGATCCAGACCGATATCACCACTGCGCCGCAACACGGTTTCGCGCATCGGCAGGGGAAAGCGCTGCTCAAAGTCAAACAGTTCGCGGGTGCGTTCGCTGGCATTGATGCAGCGGTCCCAGACCTGGCGCTCGCAGGCCAGGGCCGAGGCCGCCAGCAGTTCCCGGTCGTTCATCCCGCCCGGGGTGTGCAGATTGGTGGTGTAGTTCCACTCGCGTGTGCCTTCGGGACGCAGACCGATGCTGATGGCCAGCAGGGCCCGTTGCAGTCCCGGGTTGGCCTGGGCGGCGGCCAATTCCTGCGCCGAGGGTGCCAGCGGACGGGGCGGCATGCTGATGCGCTGGCCCAGCTCCTCCAGGGCCAGCTGCTCGTAAAACCCCCGCACACCCGCCATGCTGCGCAGCAGCTGCTGGGCCTCCTGCTGACGGCCAGGCTGGGTGCCCGCCGTGGCCATCAGGGCGCGGGCCCGCCAGTAGACCCACGCCGGGTCCTTTTGCGATTCCGGACTCAGGGCCGAGGTGGCGGCCAGGACCTGCGACCACTGACCTGCGCGCAGAGCGGCGCGGATCTTCCAGATCAACAGGTCGTCATTGAGGTCCTGCGGCTGCTGGACCTTGGCAAAGTATTGCGCTGCGTTGTCCTGCAGTCTTTGCGCAGCCTGCTTGCCGATGACGGCCCAGGTCCAGTTGCGCTCCTCGGCGCTGAGCTGGGCCTCCCAGCGGCGCTCGAGTTTCTGGGCCGCCTGGTCGGGGTCGCTGGCGGCCAGCCGGATCAGGGCCAGCACGGCCAGTTCCTTGCGGTTGCGGGTGATGGCCAGAATGCGCTGGTCCAGGTAGCGTGCCGGATCGGCATGGATCGGGCCGACCTGTTCCGCAAACCGGGGCGCCTCGATGCCGACCGCATCCCGTACCGCCCGGGGCCGGTTGGCATCCATGGCCATGCGGGCCTTGCGCCACAGGTCCAGGCTCTGGACCTTGCGCCCGGAATGCAGGTGTTCGACCAGCCAGGTACAGCCATCGTCGGCCTCACGCTGGGCCAGCCACAGGCGCAGTGCTTCCTGGGTCACCTCGCTACGGCTGAGAATGGCGTCGGCCGCCAGCGCGTAGCAGCGCGCCTCGCGGTCATCGCGCATGCGGTAGCGGGGCCATTCGGCAGCCACAGCCGGCCAGTCACGCCGTTTGCCCAGCTGCAGCAACCAGTCATTGCGCAAGCGGTCTTCGTAGTAAGTGCCCGCATGGCGCTGCAGAAAGGCCTGGATCTCGGCCTCCGGCGCGGTGTCCAGGCGCAAGCGCAGGGCCCAGTAAGCCGCCAGCGGCTCCAACGCATGGTCCCGCACCTGCGGCAGCAAGCTGCTGACACGGCGCTCGTCGCCTTTGCGAAAGGCCTGCTGCATCTCCAGCAGGGCCTCCTGGGCCCGGGCAGCAGTGTTGGCCATGGCTGGTGGGTGGGCGGTCGCCAGAAGGACCGTGGTCAGTGTCAGAATCGGAGACCAAAGCTTGTACAAACGCATGCCCGATTATGGACAAAGCCGACACCAAAAAAGCCCTGCGCAAAGCCCTGATTGAAGAAAGGCTGAATTTGCCTGACCGCCTGCAGCGCGCCGAGGCCCTGCAGCGCGTCATGCGCATCTGGCTGGTCGGTCGCACCGACACCGTGATCGGCGCGTACTGGCCCATCAAGGGCGAATTCGATCCCCTGCCTGCCCTGCACCGCTGGAAAGAGGATGGAGAATTGCTGGACCAGCCCCAGCGCCGGCGCATCGGTCTGCCGGTGGTGGACAAGCAGCACAAGACCCTGGCTTTTCATGCCTGGTACCCCGGTTGCCCCATGCAAGAAGACGCTTATGGCATCCCCAAACCCAAGGACACCGAGATCCTGGTGCCCACACTGTTATTTGTGCCGTGTGTGGGCTATGGCCCAGGGGGCTACCGGTTGGGCTATGGTGGCGGCTTCTACGACCGCACCCTGGCCAGCCTGCAACCCCGGCCCCTGACGGTGGGTCTGGGCTATACCCAGGGCTTTCTGGACGATCTCGAGCCCGAACCGCACGATGTCCCGCTGGACGCGATCCTCAACGACAACGGCGTGGTCTGGCCGCTCTGACACAAGGAAGCTTCATGGCCCGACCGAAATCTGCTAACCATGATCTCAAGCGTGACGCGATCCTCGATATCGCGGCGCGATGCTTTGCCGAACGCAGCTACCCGGCCGCCAGCATGAACGACATTGCTGCCGCCTGCGGTACCTCCAAGGCCCGGCTTTACCACTACTACGAGAGCAAGGATGCGATGCTCTTTGACCTGCTCGACCGCCACACCCAGCGCTTGCTGGCGCTGATCGCACAGACCGAGGCCAAGGCCCAGCGTGAAAACCTTGATGAACGTGCTGCGCTGCATGCCCTGGTCCGGGCCTTCTTGCAGGAATACGAGACCTCAGCCACCCGACACGCGGCGCTGCTCAATGACACCAAGTTCCTCAGCAATGTGCCCGATGCGGCATTGGGCTCGCCGCCGCTGTCGGCCCGAGGACTGATTGTCGGGCGCCAGCGGGATATCGTGGCGGCCATGACGCGCTTTCTCAAACGCGCCTACCCCGGTCGCCTGAGCGCCGCCAACCAGACCGCCATGACCATGATGCTGTTTGGCATGATCAACTGGACCTTCACCTGGCTGCGCCCGGACGGGCCGCTGCGTTACGCCGACTTCGCCGAAGAAGTGATCGGCCTGCTGGAAAAGGGTCTGGGCTGACCCGCAGCGGGTTTCAAGCCCCGGTTTTGCCTTTCGATCAGTAAGATACGGTCCGGGAAGCCGGAGACCCCCCATGACCAAAGCCTTTGCCAGCCAGGCCGATCTGACCGAAAAGAAGATCACCTTTGAACAACTCAGTGCCCATTGCTGGGCCTACACCGCCGAAGGCGACCCCAACTCGGGGGTGATCATCGGTGACCGCTACATCCTGGTCAGCGACACCACCGCCACGCCGGCCATGGCGCAGGACCTGATTCGCCAGATCCGCACGGTCAGCGACCTGCCCATCAAGTATGTGTTGCTTACCCACTACCATGCCGTGCGCGTGCTCGGTGCCTATGCCTATGCGGCGGAGGGCGCGACCGAAATCATTGCCAGCCAGGGCACCCTCGAACTGATCCAGGAGCGTGGCGCCCAGGACATGAAAAGCGAGATGGAGCGCTTCCCCCGGCTGTTCCGTGGTGCTGAAAGCGTGCCCGGCCTGACCTGGCCGACCCTGGTGGTCGGTGGTGGCAACCCGGTTCGGGGCGAAGTGCCCGGCCGACTGAGCATCAACCTGGGCGGCGTGGTGGTGCAGATCTGGCACCCGGGCCCGGGACACACCCGGGGCGACACGATTGCCTGGGTGGAAGAAGAAAAGGTGCTCTACAGCGGCGATCTGGTCGAGTACGAGGCCGGGGTGTACACCGGAGACGCGCAACTCGAGGAATGGCCGGCCACACTCGAGGCCCTGCGCGCGCTGCAGGCCGAATTCATCGTGCCCGGGCGTGGCGAGGCCATGAAGGGCCGGGCCAATGTCGACAAGGCCCTGGACTACACCAAACGTTGGGTCGAGACGCTCTACCGCTGCGGACGCGAAGCGGTGGCCGCCGGCATGGACCTCAAGGCCGCCATGGCCCACACCCGCCAGGCGATGGACCCGATCTTTGGCCACGTCTTCATTTACGAGCATTGCCTGCCCTTCGATGTCACCCGCGCCTTCGACGAGGCCAGCGGCATCAAGCACCCGCGCATCTGGACCGCCGAGCGGGATCAGGCGATGTGGCAGGCCCTGCAAGGCTGAGCCAGGGCCGAGACTGTCCGCCGGTTCAGGGGCTCAGTTCGCGCAGGTCGCGCTCGTAGGCCCGCAAACGGCGCATGGCGCGCTGGCGTTGCTCGGCGGTGGTGGTGGCGTGCAATTGCGCCAGATGGCTGCAAGCCTGGCGGGTCAGACGGGACATGACCTGCTGATCTTCAGCGGCCGGCGGTCGTGTCCAGCGCTGCCACACCCCGAGCAGGGCGGCCTCCGCCTCGGCCGCGGCCGGACGGGTGCGTTGCAGCGACTGCAATGTGGCCAGCAAATCCTGCTGGCGCCGCTTGCGGTCACGCCGGCCCCATTCCGCCGTCCAGGCCGATTGCTGCAGCTGCTCGCGCACCAGGGTTTGCTGGGCACCGGTCAGGGGGCCGTAAAAATCGGCATAACGGTCAACGGCCCGCTCGACGCGCCGTTCCAGCCGCAGCTGGGGGTCGCCCTGCAGCCATTGGTCTTCCCACTCTTCATTCTTGCGCTCCCAGTGACGGGCCAGATGCTGCAACTGGCGCGGGCCCAGCTGGACGGCCACCGGGGCGGCCTGGCGCACCGCCTCGCGCAGGGTGCGGTCCAGCCGACCCTGCACGTCGTCCCAGACACTGCAGACCTGCTGATCGCTCAGCGTCGACTGGCTTTGCTGGGCCAGGCTGTCGAGCAAGGCGGCATAGCTGCGAAGTTCGCTACGGCGGTGCCAGTCGTGGAGGTTTTTGAGGGCGTTGCGCACAGGTTCCGCCTGGGCGTCACTGAAAGACAGCTGACCATCGAGCCACCAGTAAGACAGTGTGGGCAACTGGTTGTAGCCCAGCTTGATGGCGCTGCAGCCTTGCAGCAGCAAGACCGCCAGCAGCAGGCCCAGGCGTCGCATCAGCGCAGCCCCTGGAGGCTGAAGGACCAGCCGTGGAAGATCCCCTCGCTGGTGTTATTGGGAAAGCGATCGGTGACACGGACGATCCATCGGCCGCTGAAATCTTGCAGTGGCAAGCTGGTGGGGGCAATCGAGGTGGTCCATGGGGAGCCACTCAGGCATGTGCCGGTCTGCGACCAGCTGCTCAGAGATGGCAGGGTCAGTTCGCTGTTGTCAGGTCGCACCAGACTGAGCTGAAGTTCGGTCGTGTCGGGGTGGGTGATGCAGACCGTCAGGCTGGCACTCTCAAGTGTGCGTATGCCGCAGGACAGTATCCATTCACCTTGCACACTGGTGCCAATACGGTTGCCGCTCTTGCGCACCTCGTCCAGCCAGGTGAAGGGCTGATCACAGCGGGTCGGGATGGTAGCGGCCGGCTGAACGGTCTCGGAGGCGGAGCCACCACAGCCGGACACGATCCCCAGAGCCAGAATCAGCCCACAGAGGCCAACAGCGGTTGACCGGGGGTTCATTCGTCGTCTCCGCCGATGAGGCCGCCCAGCACGGTGCCACCGGCCAGGCCGCCCAGCAGTGAGCCCTGCTCCCGGCTGCCACCGTTTTGTGGCGCGGCGGCAAATACCCGCGAGGCCAGGCGCGAGAAAGGCAGGCTTTGCAGCCACACCGTGCCCGGCCCGCTCAGGCGCGCCAGAAACAGGCCCTCGCCGCCGAACAGGGCGGTCTTGATCTTGCCGACGTACTGGATCTCGAAATTCACGCTGTTGCTGTGGGCCACCAGACAGCCGGTATCGAGCAGCAGCTGCTCACCCATTTGCAGTTCGCGCCGCACCACGGTGCCACCGGCATGCACAAAGGCCAGCCCATTGCCTTCGAGCTTTTGCATGATGAAGCCTTCGCCGCCGAAAAAACCCACCCCCAGCTTCTGCTGAAAATGAATGCCGATACTGACCCCCTTGGCAGCGCACAGGAACGAGTCTTTCTGGCAAATCAGGGTGCCGCCGAGCTGCCCCAGGTCCATCGGGATGATCTTGCCGGGATAAGGGGCCGCAAAAGCCACCTTGCGTTTTTGCTGGCCCTGGTTGGTGTAGATGGTGGTGAACAGCGACTCGCCAGTGATCAGACGCTTGCCCGCGCCGAGCAGCTTGCCAAACAGGCCCCCCTGTTGGGCCGAGCCGTCGCCGAATACGGTATCCATCTCCACGCCGCTCTCCATGAACAGCATCGAGCCGGCCTCGCCGATGGCGGCCTCGCCCGGGTCCAGTTCAATCTCGACCAGCTGCATGTCGTCGCCGGTGATGTGGTAATCGATCACGTCCATGGTTCAATCCTCTCTGTACAAGGTCACAGTCGGTGTGATGGGAATGCCCCGTTCGGCGTACCGCCACCCATAGGGTGCATTCTGCACCGATTGGGCTGGCGATAATTCACACCATCAGCGCACGGGTTAAGTGGCGCGGAAGGTCCCATATGACAGCAACAACAGATTTTCCGGTGGATGTGGTGGTGATGGCCGCTGGCAAGGGCACCCGGATGAAGACCACCTTGCCCAAGGTCCTGCATCGCCTGGCCGGCCGGCCGCTGCTGGGGCATGTGCTGGCGACCGCCCGGGACCTTCAGGCCCGGCAGGCGGTGGTGATCACCGGGCATGGGGCACAGGAGGTCGAAGCCATGCTGGCGGCAGGCTCCATGCCCGGCCTGTCCAGTGTGCGCCAGATGCCGCAACTGGGCACGGGTCATGCGGTGCAACAGGCCGTACCCCTGCTGGCCGATGATGGCGTGGTGGTGATCCTGTCGGGCGATGTGCCTTTGACGCAGGTCGGCACCCTGCAGGGGCTGATCGCGGCCTGTGGCGGTGAACGCCTGGCGCTGCTGACCATCGAGTTTGACGATCCGACCGGCTATGGCCGCATCCTGCGTGAAGGCGAGCAGGTGCGTGCCATCGTCGAGCAAAAAGACGCCAGCGAAGCCCAGCGCGCCATCCGCGAGGTCTACAGCGGCATCATGGCCGTGCCGGCGCGCCAACTCAAGGCCTGGCTGGCCCGGCTGGACAACCGCAATGCCCAAAACGAGTACTACCTGACCGACATCGTCAAGTTCGCCGTGGCCGATGGCGTGCCAGTGGTCGCCCACGCCACCACCGACGCTGCCCAGGTGGCCGGTGTCAACAGCCTGGCCCAGCTGGCCGAGCTCGAACGCACCTTCCAGCGCCGACAGGCTCGCCATCTGATGGACGCCGGCGTGCGCATCATGGACCCTGAGCGCCTGGATGTGCGCGGCGACCTGCGCTGCGGCCCGGATGTGCAGATTGACATCAATTGCATTTTCGAAGGCCAGGTCGAACTCGGTGCGGGCGTTCGGATCGGGGCTCACTGCGTGCTGGCCAACTGCCGTATCGAGGCTGGTGCGGTGATCCACCCCTTCACCCACATCGACGGTGAAAAGCAGGGTGTGACGGTAGGCGAAGGTGCGGGGGTGGGTCCGTTTGCCCGCCTGCGCCCGGGCGCGCAGCTGGGGCCCGAGGTGCATATCGGCAACTTTGTCGAAGTCAAGAACTCCAGCCTGGCGCGGGGCGCCAAGGCCAACCATCTGGCCTATCTGGGGGACGCCACCGTGGGCGAACGCGTCAACTATGGCGCCGGCAGCATCACGGCCAACTACGACGGCGCCGGCAAGCACCGCACGGTGATCGAGGCCGACGCCCACATCGGCAGCAACTGCGTGCTGGTGGCCCCGGTGACCATTGGCGCCGGGGGCACCGTGGGCGGCGGCTCGACCATCACCAAGAGCACCGAACCTGGTGCCCTGAGCGTGGCACGGGGCCGGCAGGTGAGCATTGCGAACTGGAAGCGGCCGCAGAAGAAGACCTGAGGCCATGCCTGGCGACGCCTGCCCGGGCGCCCCGGGGTCTTGATCCAGGCGAGCCCGGTGCGGCGAATCGCCATGAACTCATGGGGGCAACACGATCTGCGTGCCGAACTTGGCCCGCTTGGTCGCAAAAAAAGCCTTCACATTGCGGACGTTCGCATCCTGGGTGAACAAGCGCTGCGACAGCGCCAGATGGCCCGCCATGTCGGGCGCGTGCACCACCAGCACGAAGTCCGGTCCGGGGGAAACGCGCCAGCACTGTTGCACCCCGGCTTCGGCCACCGCGCGGGCCTCGAAGGCGTCGAGGTGTGCTGCGTCCTGACGGTCCAGACTGACCTCCACGATGGCCTGCAGGCCATGGCCCAGCTTGTCGCGGCCCAGAATGGCCACCATCGCTTCGATCCAGCCCTCTTCGCGCAAGCGCTTGACGCGACGCAGGCAGGTGGGGGGCGAGACATGCACCCGTTCTGCCAGGGCCACATTGCTCAGGCTGGCATCCTGCTGCAGGGCCTCAAGTAGCCGCAAATCGATCTCGTCAAGCTCATTTGATTTCATGATCGATAATAAATAGAAATAAAAAATCATTATAGAGATAGATTGAACGAATATTGCAAAAAAAGTGACATAAAGAACAATAATTTTCAGTTGAGGCCTTTACCATCCCGGCCATTGCATGATTCTGGAACCTCTCAACATGTGTGGCATCGTCGGCGCAGTTTCTTCACGCAACATCGTTCCCGTGCTGGTGCAAGGCCTGCAGCGGCTGGAGTACCGGGGCTATGACTCTTGTGGCGTGGCCGTCCACAGCGCCAGTCTGGGCGGGCAGGGCGGCTTGCAGCGCGCCCGCAGCACCGCTCGTGTGGCCGAGCTGACTGAGCAGGTGAGCGCCGAGCCCATCCTGGGCGGCACCGGCATTGCCCACACCCGCTGGGCCACGCATGGCGCGCCGGCGGTGCACAACGCGCACCCTCACTTCAGCCATGGCCCGGGGAGCGTGGACCTCAGGCCTGGGCGCGTGGCCCTGGTGCATAACGGCATCATCGAAAACCACGAAGAGCTGCGCGCTGCCCTGCAGGCCCGGGGCTATGTGTTTACCAGTCAAACCGACACCGAAGTCATCGCCCATCTGATCGACAGTGTGTACGACGGCGACCTGTTCGAAGCTGTCAAGACCGCGGTGCGGCAGCTGCACGGAGCGTATGCGATTGCCGTTTTCCACAAGGACGAACCCCAGCGTGTGATCGGTGCCCGTGCCGGCTCGCCCCTGATCCTTGGGGTTGGGCAGGGCGAGACTTTCCTGGCCAGCGATGCCATGGCGCTGGCCGGCGTGACTGACCAGATCGTGTACCTGGACGAGGGCGATGTGGTCGATATCCAGCTGGGCAAATACTGGGTGGTGGACCGCGAGCACAAGGCCGTGAACCGGCCGGTGAAGACTGTGCACGCGCACAGCGGCGCCGCCGAGCTGGGACCGTACCGTCACTACATGCAAAAGGAAATTTTCGAGCAACCCCGGGCCATTGCCGACACGCTCGAAGGTGTGGCGGGCATCACGCCCGAACTGTTTGGCGATGGTGCCTACAGCACCTTCAAGGCCATCGACAAGGTACTGATCCTGGCCTGCGGCACCAGCTACTACAGCGGCTGCGTGGCCCGCTACTGGATCGAGGCGATTGCCAAGCTGCCCTGCCAGGTGGAAATTGCCAGCGAATACCGGTATCGTGAATCGGTACCGGACCCGAAAACCCTGGTCGTCACCATCAGCCAGAGCGGCGAGACTGCCGACACCCTGGCCGCGCTGCGCCATGCCCAGGGCCAGGGCATGATGCAGACCCTCACCATCTGCAATGTGGCCACCAGCGCCATGGTGCGCGAATGCAAACACGCTTATGTGACCCGCGCCGGCGCCGAAATTGGGGTGGCCTCGACCAAGGCCTTCACCACCCAGCTGGCGGCGCTGTTCCTGCTGACGCTGGCTCTGGCGCAGACCCTGGAGCGGCTCAGCGACGCGCAAGAGGCGGCCCACCTCAAGGCCATGCGCCACCTGCCGGTGGCGCTGGCGTCCGTCTTGGCCCTCGAGCCGCAAATCATCAGTTGGGCAGAAGAATTTGCCAGCAAGGAAAACGCGCTGTTTTTAGGCCGGGGCACCCACTACCCCATTGCCCTCGAGGGTGCCTTGAAGCTCAAGGAAATCACCTACATCCATGCCGAGGCCTATGCGGCTGGCGAACTCAAACACGGCCCGCTGGCGCTGGTGACCAGCGCCATGCCGGTGGTGACGGTGGCGCCCAACGACCAGTTGCTCGAAAAGCTCAAAAGCAATATGCAGGAGGTGCGGGCCCGCGGCGGTGTGCTTTACGTGCTGGCCGATCGCGACAGCCGAATCGAGAGCAGCGAAGGCGTTCATGTGATCCGTATGCCCGAACATTACGGTGTGCTGTCGCCTCTTTTGCATGTGGTGCCGCTTCAATTGCTGAGCTACCACACCGCCTGTGCGCGAGGGACAGACGTCGACAAACCGCGCAATCTGGCCAAGAGTGTGAC
>CAYMMK010000025.1:0-28667 GCA_964391575.1 uncultured Limnohabitans sp. | reverse complement strand
AAATTGGTAGACGCAGGGGACTCAAAATCCCCCGCCGCAAGGCGTGCCGGTTCGAGTCCGGCCCCGGGCACCACAGCACAGGTCCGAGCCCGACCCCATCCTTATGGGCCCCAACTTGTGGGCCTTTAGGCCCCTCCTCCCACACCCTCATTTCTTCGATTTGTAGGCCTGAATGCTGGCCTTCAGGTCCCGGTACTCCTCGCACCCGAACCGACAGGCCTTGTCCAGACGCGCCAGCAGGGCCTCGGCGCCTGTCAAGTCGTTTTTCATCAAGAGCAACTCGCCGTAGTACTCCAGTGCGCCGCGGTGCGCAGGCTCCAGGGCCAGAGCGGCCTTGTAGAAAATTTCAGCGTTCACCAGATCGGGCGGCGATTTCTTGCGCAGGCTGTAGCCCATCAGATTGTTCCAGTCGGCCGATTGCTTTTGCTCGGCCTGTTTGAGCAGGTCCACCGCCTTCTCGAACTGACCGGCCTTGATGGCCGCACGCGCCTGCGCCAAGAGCTGGGAGGATGAAGAATCCGGCACGGACGTGGGTGTATCAGCGGCGAAAGCCGTGACAGCACAAAAAACAAGCGTAATTAATAGTGATTTCATGACGGGTCTTCGAAACGGGTTTTAAGGTGGATGGAAATATGGACTCTAGGCACAGGGTACACCGCAATTGAATAATGACCAAGGGAGGCATGCGCAATTACCAGGATGAGGGGGTTGCATTGAGAAATCCCGGCCCCATGGTTGCAGACCTGACCCATGAAGACAAACACGAGAGCTCAACACCGAAACAGGGCTGCCACTCGACCATGACCCTCAATCTTGAAAGGCTGCCGGGGCTGGCTTACATTCGCGCTTTGCACCGCAGCTGCCAACCATGACCCAACCCCGCATCACCCCAGAAGAGCTGACCAGCGCCCTGTTCGTGGATTACGAGGGCAATATGCAACGCGATCCCACCCTGCTGGGATGGCGTGTAGACGGCATCACCCATGGCGCGATTGTGGACCCCGATTTCGCTCCCTGTGCCGATCGCTGGCGGGCCAAAAAGATTTTCCTCCATTCGCACCGGGCCTTGTTGCGCGAATTGATCACCCAGGTCAGCGATGAACGACGGGTGGTAATTGGCTGGAGCGAGCACGATTTGAAACTGATGCAGGCGGTGCTCCCCCCCAAAGAGCAGGACCGGCTGACACTGCTGTACCGCAATGCTGTCAAGACCGCTCGCTCCTGGCATGCCCGACATGAAAATCGGCGGGCCCCGACCGGCGAATTGGCTTATTTTTGCCAACTGCTGGGATTTCCGGTGCCACAAGCCTACGGCGCAGGCCGTGTGGGACAGGCCCTGCGACTGATTCGGGGCCAGTTGCTCGAGGGTCGCGATTATCCCGACCTGACTCGGCGCGCCCGCGCCTCGTGGGCGGTCGTTGTGAAACACAATGCGCTGGATTTGCAGGCCATGGAGTTTGTGCTGCATGCCATGTTGGGCGTCACGCTGCACAAGCGCCAACCGGCACAGATGGCCCTGACTCTGGTGCAGAGCGACTGAAAGTCGCGATTTTCGGCCAGAACCCTGCGGATTTCATTCGGCCCCGAAAAGATATATATATAGTTTTTATCAATTATTCATGCCTATCGGGCATTGACAGGATATTGATTTTTGTTAGGATCTGGTGTCGAGCTTATTAAATCCTGATTATTACTAGGAATCACGATGCCCCGTACTGTAAATACAACTTCGCAAATTGCAAAATTGCAAAAGCAACTCGCTGCCCTTGAAAAAAAACAGGCCGCCGCCTCCAATGCCAGAAAAAGCAAGGCGCTGGCCAAAATCGTGCAGCTGGCCAAGGACGCGTCTTTGAGCGCATCTGATGTCAGCGCCGCGCTCAAAGGCGGCAAAACCACCCGTGGCCGCAAGGCTGGGGCGAAAAAGGCCGGCACCGGTGCCAAGGTGGCGCCCAAATACCGCAACCCCGCCAATGCCGAGCAAACCTGGACCGGGCGGGGCAAATCGCCGGTGTGGGTGGCCGAGCTCAAGGCCGCTGGCCAACTTGAGACCGCACTGATCAAATAACCCCGTATGGTCCGACAAAAGGCCACCGCGGTGGCCTTTTTTTCATGGGCCGGGGTTTTTCAGCCCATCACGCACATGCGGGTATTTCAGACGCAGGCGCAATTCGGTTTTCATTCGGTAATTTTCGAGCCGGCGTGATTCGTTCATGAAACTCAGCAATATCAGTGGCAAGGTTTCACGGGCAGCGCTGCGGGCAATGCGCGGGGGCCGGGGCAATCCCATCACATCGGCGGCCAAATCGAAATAATCGCCCATTTTGAGTTCGCTGTCGTCGCAGATATTCAGCGCCCGCTGCGGTCGCCCCATCCACAACGCGCGCAGGCAAGCCCGCGCCAGGTCGTCGGCCTGTATATGGTTGGTATAAACATCGTCTTGCGTGCGCAGCACGGGCGTGCCTTTGACCAGTCGCTCGCGCGGGGTACCGCCTTCGCGGTCGAGTGCGTAAATCCCCGGGATTCGCAAGATGCTCGTGCGAGTGCCACTGCTGCGACCGAAAAAACGCACGCTGGACTCGGCGCTGACGCGCCGTTGTGCACGAGCAGTATGTGGTGTCAGCGGCCGCGTTTCATCGACCCGCTGGCCTTGGCAATCCCCATATACGCCGGTGGTCGAACCGTACACCAGCGCCCGCGGCGTGCTGCGCCGGCGCAACGACCGCACCAAGGCCCGGGTGCGCAAGTCGTCCTGCACTTGGCTGCGCGATTCGGTCGCCGGAGGGGCCAGGTGCAGCACATGCGTGGCCAGCCCCGACAAGCGCGCCAGACTGCGCGGCTCATCGAGGTTGCCGGCCAGGGGTGTCAGGCCACAGGCACGCAGCAGGCGCTCGCGCCCGGGTGAAGAGGTCAGCGCCAGCAAACGCACCCGGCGGCTGTCAGGCGCACCCAGTTGCGAGGCAGTGCGCAGTCCGATGTCTCCACAGCCGACGATCAGCACACGCGGGCGCCGGAAGCGGGAAGGCAAGGCGCCCAGAGGAGTTTGGTTTGAAGGCAAAATTGCGGATTCGGGAATTGAACAGTCCCGCCTAGGATAACCAATACATGAGCTTTCTGATCAAGGTCGAACCCAGCGGCCGCACCTTCCGCACCGACGGCCAGGAAACCCTGCTGGCCGCGGGCATTCGCCAGGGCATTGGCCTGCCTTATGGCTGCAAGGACGGCGCCTGCGGATCCTGCAAATGCCGCAAGATTTCGGGCACGGTGGTGCACGGGCCGCACCAGAGCAAGGCGCTGTCGGACGAAGAAGAAGCCCAGGGCCTGGTACTCACTTGCTGCGGCGTGGCGCACAGCGATGTGGTGCTCGAGTCACGCCAGGTGACCGAAGCAGGCGGCCTGCCCATCAAGAAAATGCCGGTGCGTGTCGCCCGTATGGAAAAAAAGTCGCACGATGTGATGGTGCTATGGCTGCAGTTGCCCGCCAATGACCCGATTCAATACCGCGCCGGCCAGTACATCGAGTTCCTGCTGCGTGACGGCAGCCGCCGCAGCTACAGCATGGCCAACGCGCCGCACACCCTGCTCAACCCGCCGCCCATGGTGGAGTTCCACATCCGGCACATGCCCGGCGGCAAGTTCACCGACACGGTGTTTTCCACACTCAAGGAAAAGGACATCCTGCGGGCCGAGGGGCCATACGGCAGTTTTTACCTGCGCGAGGATTCGGACAAGCCGATGATCCTTCTGGCCTCGGGCACCGGTTTTGCCCCGATCAAGGCCCTGATCGAGCACATGCAACACAAGGGCATCCAGCGCCCAGCCACCCTGTACTGGGGTGGGCGTCGCCCGGCCGATCTGTACCTGGCCGACTGGCTGCAGACGCAGCTGCCCAACATGCCCCAGTTACGATATGTTCCGGTGATCTCCAACGCCGAAGCCGAGGACCACTGGACGGGCCGAACCGGCTTTGTGCATCAGGCGGTGCTGCAGGACCACCCGGACCTCTCGGGCTTTGAGGTGTACGCCTGTGGCGCCCCCATTGTGGTGGAGTCGGCGCGGCGCGACTACACCGCCCTGGCCGCACTGCCGGCGGAGGCCTTCTTCGCCGATTCCTTCACCTCGGAGGCCGACAAGGCCACCTCTTGACCCGGGAGCAACTGCATGCAACGTCGACACCTTCTGATGGGCAGCCTGGCCGCCAGCGCCCTGCCCGCCTGGGCACAGTCCCGCACCCTACGCCTGATCGTGCCCTACGCGCCGGGCGGCCCGATCGATGTGACCGCCCGCGCCCTCGCCGAGCGGGTGCGCGAAAGCCTGGGCACGGTGGTGGTCGAGAACCGGCCTGGCGCCGGCGGCAACCTGGGCGCCGACCTGGTGGCCAAGGCTGCGCCTGATGGCCTGACGATCGGCATCGCTGCCGTGGCCACCCACGCCATCAACCCCTGGCTGTTTGCCAAAATGCCCTACGACGCTGGTCGCGATTTCGCGCCCATCACGCAAATGGTCAGGGTGCCCAACGTGCTGGTGATGAACGCCGAGACAGCGCAGCGTCTGAACATCCAGAACCTGGCCGACCTGATCGCCTATGCCCGCGCCAATCCCGGGCGGCTCAATTACGGCTCGGGCGGCAACGGCAGTGCCGGCCATCTGGCCGGCGAGATGTTCAAGAAGGATGCTGGCATTTTTGCGGTGCACATTCCCTACAACGGCGGCAACCCGGCGCAACTGGCCCTGCTGTCGGGGCAGGTGGATTTCAACTTCGACAATCTGGCCACCGCAGCGGCCAACATCCGCGCCGGCAAACTCAAGGCGCTGGCAGTAACGACCGCACAGCGCGCCAGCGCCCTGCCGGAAATCCCCGCCATGGGCGAGACGCTCAAGGGTTTCGAGATCGACACCTGGTGGGGCCTGGTGGCGCCGGCGGCCACCCCCCGCGATGTGCTCGATCGGCTCAACCGGGCTTTCACCGACGCCTTGCGTGCACCCGAAACCCGCAGCCGCTTTGCGCAGCTGATGGCCGAGCCTGTGCCCACGACCGCCGAGGCCTTTGGCGCCTTCATGAAAAAAGAGCTGGCCCGCTACGAGCCGGTGGTCAAGGCCAGCGGCGCGCGGGTGGACTGAGCGGGGGTCCTGGCTTGCCGGCTGCGCGTGAGGGCTGAGCCGCGAGCCTATTCGCCCAGGTAGGCAGCGCGCACCTTGGGGTCGGCGAGCATGTCGCGGCCGACGCCGCTCATGGTGATCAGTCCCGAGTCCATCACGTAGCCCCGGTCAGCAATCGACAGGGCGCGGCTGGCGTTTTGCTCGACCAGCATGACGGTCACGCCTTGGGCGTAGACATCGCGCACCACCTCGAAGATCCTGTCGACCATGATGGGCGACAGGCCCATCGAAGGTTCGTCGAGCAGCAACACTTTGGGCCGGCTCAGCAAGGCGCGACCCATGGCCAGCATCTGCTGCTCGCCTCCCGAGAGGGTCCCCGCCAGCTGGTCCTTGCGCTCGCGCAGGCGCGGGAAGATGTGAAACACCTTCTCGATGTCATCGGCAATGCCGGCACTGTCGGTGCGGATGTAGGCGCCCATCTGCAGGTTTTCGGTGATGGTCATACGGGTGAACACGCCGCGGCCCTCAGGCACCATGGCCAGGCCCTGTCGTACCAGATCCCATGGGCCCTGACCGCGGATGCTGCGGCCCAGGTATTCGATCTCGCCGCCATTGATCGGCTGGGTGCCAGTGATGGCCTTCATGGTGGTGGTTTTGCCCGCGCCATTGGAGCCGATCAGGGTGACCAGTTCCCCTTCGCGCACTTCCAGATCGACGCCCTTGACAGCCTGAATGCCGCCGTAGGCCACTTGCAGGCCCTTGACCTTGAGGAGAGTGTCTGCCATCTCAATGTCCTCCGGTGCCCAGATAGGCTTCGATGACCTTGGGGTTTTTCTGCACTTCGGCAGGCGTGCCTTCGGCAATCTGCTTGCCGTAGTCGAGCACGGTGACGCGGTCGCACAGGCCCATGACCAGCTTGACGTCGTGCTCGATCAGCAAGATGGTGCGGTTGTCCTTGCGGATACGGTCAATCAGTTCGCGCAACTGCACTTTCTCGGTGGCATTCATGCCGGCTGCAGGTTCGTCGAGCGCAATGAGTTGCGGGTCGGTGGCCAGGGCCCGTGCGATTTCGAGGCGACGCTGGTCGCCGTAGGACAGGGTGCGGGCGCGGTAGTCGGCGTATTTGCCGATACCCACATAGTCCAGCAGTTCCTGTGCGCGGCGGGCAATGGCGGCTTCCTCCTCGACAAAGCTGCGGGTGCGAAAAATGGCACCCAGCAACCCGGAACCGGTGCGCACATGACGGCCGACCATCACGTTCTCCAGCGCGGTCATTTCGGCAAACAGCCGGATGTTCTGGAAGGTACGGGCAATGCCGGCCTTGGCCACCTCGTGCACCGCAGTGGGCTGGTAGGGCCTTCCGGCCAGCTCGAAACTGCCGCTGTCGGGCGTGTACAGCCCGGTGATGACGTTGAAGAAAGTGGTCTTGCCCGCGCCATTGGGACCGATCAGGCCGTAGACCTGGCCACGCTCGATGGTCATGCCCACCTCCGTGAGGGCCTGCAGCCCGCCGAAGCGCTTGGAGATGCCAGCGACTTTGAGAACGGTATCGGTCATGGTGATCTCCTCAACGGCCTTGCAGGCTCTTGCCATGTTCGGGCGAGGGCCACAGGCCTTTGGGCCGCATGAGCATGATGACAATCATGGCCAGCGCGATCAGAAGCTGGCGCAGGATGGCGGCATCCAACCGACCGTCGGTCATGGCCTGCAGCGGCCCGGCCACATAGCGCAGCACCTCGGGCAAGGCGGCCAACAGCACCGCGCCGAGCACCACCCCGGGCAGGTGGCCCAGGCCGCCAAGCACCACCATCGCGACGATCATCACCGACTCCATCAGACTGAAGGATTCGGGCGAGACAAAGCCCTGGAAGCCGGCAAACATGGCCCCGGAGACACCGCCGAAAGTCGCTCCCATGCCAAAGGCCAGGAGCTTGAGGTTGCGCGTGTTCAGTCCCATCGCGCGGGCAGCGATCTCGTCTTCGCGGATGGCCATCCAGGCGCGACCGATGCGCGAATTCTCCAGCCGCCAGGAAATCACCAGCGTAGCCAGCACCAGCGCCAGAAACAGGTAGTAGTAGAGGGTGACCGAGGCGATTTCGAATTCACCGATCATCAACTTCTTGCCCAGATTGAGACCGAAGATCGAGATGGGGTCGATCTGGTTGAGGCCCTTAGGGCCGTTGGTGATATTGACCGGGTGGTCGAGGTTGTTCAGGAAGATGCGGATGATCTCGCCAAAGCCCAGGGTCACGATGGCCAGATAGTCCCCGCGCAGCTTGAGGGTGGGCGCGCCCAGCACCATGCCTGCAAGGCCAGCGAGCAATGCCGCCAGCGGCACGATGATCCACAGCGGCTGGTGCAGGCCATTGGGGAACATGGCGCCGATCCAGGTGAAGGTCTCGGTCAGGTGGGGCGAGGACAGCAGTCCATACATGTAGGCCCCGACTGCAAAGAAGGCCACATAGCCCAGGTCCAACAGGCCAGCGTAGCCCACGACGATATTCAGGCCTACGGCCAGCAGGATGTAAAGCAGAGCCACATCGGCAATGCGCACCCAGGCATTGCCAAACGATTGCAGCACCAGCGGCAGCACGATCAGTGCGGCGCCGATCAGCGCCACGCGAAGGTTGGAGGATTTCATGTGCATGTCCTTGTGCTCAGGCCCGATCTGCCACCCGCTCGCCCATGATCCCCGAGGGTCGCAGGGTAAGCACGATGATCAGCACGATGAAGGCAAAGATGTCGGTGTAGTGGCTGCCCAGCAGCCCGCCAGTGAGCTGCCCGATGTAGCCAGAGCCAATGGCCTCGATCAGGCCCAGCAGGATGCCACCGACCACCGCGCCCGAGAGGTTGCCAATGCCGCCAAACACCGCGGCCGTGAAGGCCTTGAGGCCGGGTAGAAAACCCATCGAGTGGTGAGCCGTGCCATAGTTGGAGGCATACATCACGCCGGCAATCGCGGCCAGCACGGCGCCAATGATGAACGTGGCCGAGATGACTACATCGGGGCGCACGCCCATCAGACCGGCCACTCGCGGGTTTTCGCTGGTGGCGCGCATGGCGCGCCCGAGTTTGGTGGAATTGACCACCCACATCAGCACCGCCAGTGACAGGGCGGTCACCACCAGGATCATGATCTGGGTCGGGGTGATGGAGGCCCCTCCCAGCGAGATGGGTTGCGCCGGCAGCAGGGTCGGGTAGGGTTTGTAATTGGGCTTCCAGATGATCATCGCCAGTGTCTGCAGCAAAATGCTCATGCCGATGGCGGTGATCAGCGGCGCCAGCTTGGGGCTGTTGCGCAGCGGCCGGTAGGCAAGTTTTTCGATGGTGTAGTTCAGCACCGAAGCCACCAGGCAGGCCACCAGGGTGGCCATCACCAACACCATCCAGGCGGGCATCCCGGGCATGCCTTCGCGCATGGTGCCGATCACGCTCCAGCTGGTCAGGGCACCCACCATGAGCACTTCGCCGTGCGCAAAGTTGATCAGGTTGATGATGCCGTAAACCATGGTGTAGCCCAGGGCAATGAGGGCGTACATGCTGCCCAGAACCAGACCGTTGATGATCTGCTGAAGAAACACATCCATATCAATCCTCGGTGGGTGACCCGCTTGTGGTGGATCGCGCCAGATCTGCCATGACCGACCGGTGGCCTGTTGGGCTTGCGCCGTGGGGCCGCAAAAAACCCGCCAGGGTGCGGGTCCGGCGGGTCAAGTGGGCGCGATTGTAGAGACAGATTGCAACGCTGCAGACCGCAGTGTCCTAGGATTTTCCCTGTTCGCGGTTTTTTTCACGCAGTTCACGCAATTTTTCACCAATCTTGATTTCCAGACCGCGCGGCACCGGCTGGTAGAAATGGGGCTCAGCCATACCCTCGGGCAGATAGCGCTCGCCGGCAGCAAAGCCGTCTTCCTCGTCGTGGGCATAACGGTAGCCCTTGCCGTAGTCGAGCTCTCGCATCAGGCGTGTAGGGGCGTTGCGCAGGTGCAAGGGCACCGCCCGTGTACCGTCCTCCTTGACAAAGGCCCGCGCGGCCTTGTAGGCCTTGTAGACCGCGTTTGACTTGGGCGCCACAGCCAGGTACACCACGCACTGGGCCAGAGCAAGTTCACCTTCAGGGCTGCCCAGGCGCTCATAGACCTCGGCGGCGTCCAGGGCCAGGTGCAGCGCACGTGGATCGGCCAGCCCGATGTCTTCGCTGGCCATGCGCACCAGGCGACGGGCAATGTATCGCGGGTCGACACCGCCGTCGATCATGCGCACCAGCCAGTACAAGGCAGCGTCAGGGTCGGAGCCGCGCACCGACTTGTGCAGGGCGCTGATGGTGTCGTAGAACTGTTCGCCACCTTTGTCGAAACGGCGCATGCGCTCGCCCAGCACCCGCATCAGCCAGGCTTCGGTGATGGACGAGAGGCCTTCACGCGCGGCCGCCAGGGCCACTGTCTCGAGGGTGTTGAGCAGGCGGCGGGCATCGCCATCGGCCTGGGCCAGCACTTGAACCAAGGCTGCTTCATCAAGCGCGGGTACGGCACCCAGCACCTGCGCCTTGTGCACAATCTGGCGCAACTCGGGTTCGGCCAGCGCCTGCAGCACATACACGGTGGCACGCGACAACAGGGCCGAGTTGACCTCGAATGAGGGGTTTTCCGTGGTGGCCCCGATGAAGGTGAACAGGCCGCTCTCGACATGCGGCAAAAACGCGTCCTGCTGGCTTTTGTTGAAACGGTGCACCTCGTCCACAAACACCAGGGTACGCCGGCCCTGCAGGCCATCGCGCGCAATCAGCGCCCGCTCGACCGCCTCCCGAATGTCCTTGACGCCCCCGAGCACTGCGCTGATGCTGATGAACTCGGCCTCGAAAGCGTGAGCCATCAGGCGCGCAATGGTGGTCTTGCCCACCCCGGGAGGTCCCCACAGGATGCAGCTGTGGGGCTGACCCGACTCAAAGGCCAACCTCAGCGCCATCCCCGGGCCCAGCAGATGCTGCTGCCCGATCACCTCAGCGAGCTGGCGCGGTCGCAGACGCTCGGCCAAGGGCACATGCGCTGGGGAGCGGCTCTCGCTCATGAGCGAATCACATCGACACCGGCAGGCGGCCTGAAGACAAAAGTATCGGAGGGCAGCGATGGGTTGGTTTCGATCGCACTCAGGCGCAGCACGGTGCGCTGGCCCAGGCTGTCCTCGATCTCGAGCATCACCAGCTCGGCTGCTGCTCCGATGGGACGCAGTCCAGCCTGCAGCCAGCGCACCTGACCCTCGGTGCCCCGGGGCGTCGCACGCACCCACTGCAGGCCCTCGCGAGTGCCCTGGGCCTCGAAGTTGAAGTCGGCCTGCAGGCTCCTGAGGTCGGCCGCGGTGGTCAACAAGGCGGCAGGTGTGGCCCCAAGCACCTCGGACTGTCGACGTGCGGTGACCTGCTGCAGGTCCACATCGTGCAACCACAGGGTCTGGCCATCAGCCAGGAGCACCTGCTCGAAGGGCTTGCGGTAAACAAAACGAAACCGACCCGGGCGTTGAAATTCGAGCTGACCGCTGGAGCTTTTGCTGCGCGGGGCCTGCCCGCCCCGTGCCGGCGAGGTCACCACCTGGGTGAACTGGGCGCGGCCGCTGCGCACCTGTTGCAGAAATCGGCCCAGCAGTTCGAGCCCGTCGGCCGCACGGGCCCAAGGCACGACTCCGGCCAGGGCCAGCGCCGACACGACCTGTCTTCTCGACAGCATGATCATCTTCCTATTCATTGCGCGTCGGCACCAGGATTTCGCGCTGGCCGCTGCCGCTCATGGCGCTGACCAAACCGGCGTTTTCCATATCCTCAACCAGACGCGCGGCGCGGTTGTAGCCGATCTTGAGGTGGCGCTGAACCAGCGAGATGCTGGCCTTGCGGTGCTTGAGCACGACCTCGACCGCCTGGTCGTACATCGGGTCTTTTTCGCCGCCGTCTCCACCCTCGCCAAATAGGCCGTCATCGCCATCGACCGTGCCCCCTTCGAGGACACCTTCGATGTAATCGGGCTCGCCCTGGCTCTTGAGGTATTGCACCACCCGGTGCACCTCCTCGTCGCTGACAAAGGCGCCATGCACCCGGATCGGAAAGCCGGTCCCTGACGGCATGTAGAGCATGTCGCCCATGCCCAGCAAGGCCTCGGCCCCCATCTGGTCGAGGATGGTGCGGCTGTCGATCTTGCTCGAGACCTGGAAAGCGATGCGGGTCGGGATGTTGGCCTTGATCAGGCCGGTGATCACATCCACGCTGGGGCGCTGGGTGGCCAAAATCAGGTGGATGCCGGCGGCCCGCGCCTTTTGCGCCAGCCGAGCGATCAGCTCCTCGATCTTTTTGCCCACCACCATCATCAGGTCGGCCAGTTCATCGATGATGACCACGATATGCGGCAATCGCCGCAGGGGCTCGGGATCGTCAGGCGTGAGGCTGAACGGGTTGTAGATGAATTCGTCGCGCGCTGCCGCTTCGTCGATTTTGGTGTTGTAGCCGGCCAGGTTGCGCACCCCGAGCTTGCTCATGAGCTTGTAGCGTTTTTCCATTTCGGCCACGCACCAGTTGAGCCCGTGTGCAGCCTGCTTCATGTCGGTGACCACCGGCGCCAGCAGGTGCGGTATGCCTTCATAGACCGACATTTCGAGCATTTTTGGATCGATCATCAGCAGCCGCACATCGCGCGCTTCGGCCTTGTAGAGCAGCGACAGGATCATGGCGTTGATCCCGACCGACTTGCCCGAACCGGTCGTGCCGGCCACCAGCACATGCGGCATCTTGGCCAGATCGGCCACCACCGGGTTGCCCACAATGTCCTTGCCCAGACCCATGGTCAGCATGGAGCGGGCTTCGTTATAGACCTGGGAGCCCAGGATTTCACTCAGTTTGATCGACTGTCGCTTGGCGTTGGGCAGTTCCAGCGCCATGTAGTTTTTGCCCGGGATGGTCTCGATCACCCGGATCGAGACCAGGGACAGGGAACGCGCCAGATCCTTGGCCAGATTGACAATTTGGGAGCCTTTCACACCTGTGGCCGGCTCGATTTCATAGCGGGTGATCACCGGTCCGGGCGAGGCCGCGACCACACGCACCTGCACACCGAAGTCGCCGAGCTTTTTCTCAATCAGGCGGCTGGTCATCTCCAGGGTTTCGGGGGAGACCGTTTCCAATCGAACACCCGTCACATCCAGCAGATCCACCTGTGGCAGACGGCTGTCAGGCAACTCCTGGAACAGCGGTTTCTGGCGTTCCTTGACGACACGCTCACTGCGTGGCACCAGGGTGATCTGGGGCTCGATCACCATGGCCGGGGGTTTGGCCTTGGCGCCGGGCGGGGGCTCCAGGTCAAGCTGTCCATCGGGCGCAGTCAGGGTGTGGGGATCAAAAGAAGGGTCCAGACGCGGCGGCGGCATGGCCTGCTGACGCTCGCGCAGCGCCTGCTCGCCGAGGGCCAGATCCTCCTGGATTTCACGCTGGCGGTGGCGCAGCTGGATCAGCCGGTCGATCTGCTCGCCGATCGCCTCGGCCAGCCCGGACCAGGTAAAGCGCAGCATCCAGCCCAAACCCACCAGCAACAGGCAGATGCCCGCAAAAGCGGCCCCATTGAAGCCCAGCCAGTGCTGGACCTGGGGGCCCAGCAACCAGCCCAGCGCCCCGCCGGCATGGCCGGGAAGTCGGGGCTCCAGCCGGTAAAGACGGGTCCATTCAAGGGTGCAGCTGGCCAGCAGCACCAAGGCCAGCCCGGCCCAGAACAACACCCGTCCTGGCATCACAGGTGGTTGCGGCACCAGAGCCGGGCGCAGCCAGCGGCCCAAGGCCAGCAGCCAGTGGCGCAAACCGGCCAACCAGGCCCACCAGACCGAGTAGCCGAACACAAAGTAGGCCAGATCGGCACCAAGCGCACCCATGCGTCCGGTCCAGTTATGCACCATGCCAGGCACGCCCGAGGTGGACCAGGCAGGGTCGTTCGGGCTGTGGCTCAACAGCGCCAGAAAGGACAGGGCAAGCGCGACCGTGGCCAACACCAGGCCCAATTCCTGGCTGAATCGAGCCAGCGGGTGGCGCGGCGGCGGTTCGGCAGGCGCGTCGGTGCCGAGGGTTCTGAGGGAATAGGTCATGACTTCAGGCACCAAGCTTACCGCAAGCCATGGTCACACGGACGACGCCAGGAGCGCTGGAGCACCCGGGCAGAACATTAAAATGGTGTCATGGCCCAACCGGCCTGTCATCTTTGTCCAGCGGGCCGGACCCACCGGCCTTCACCCCTTGCCCAGAGCCCCCCCGCATGACCGCACCCAGCACCCACGCCAAAGTCTTGATTCTCGGCTCCGGCCCGGCCGGTTACACCGCTGCCGTGTATGCCGCCCGCGCCAACCTGCAGCCCATGCTGATCACGGGCATGGCCCAGGGCGGCCAGCTGATGACCACCACCGAGGTCGACAACTGGCCGGCCGATGTGCACGGGGTACAGGGCCCGGAGCTGATGCAGCGCTTTCTGGAGCACGCCGAGCGGTTCAATACCCGGATCGTATTCGACCACATCCACACTGTGGAGCTTTCTCAGCGGCCTTTCACTCTCAAGGGCGACAGTGGCACTTACACCTGCGACAGCCTGATCATCGCCACCGGCGCCTCGGCCAAGTACCTGGGTCTGCCCTCCGAGGAGGCCTTCATGGGCCGCGGGGTCAGCGCATGCGCCACCTGTGACGGCTTTTTTTACCGTGGCGAGGTCTGTTGCGTGGTCGGCGGCGGTAACACCGCGGTCGAGGAGGCCCTGTATCTGTCGAACATTGCGCAGAAGGTGTATCTGATCCACCGACGCGACAAATTCAAGGCCGAGCCGATCCTGGTCGACAAAGTCATGGCCCGGGTGGCCGAGGGCAAAATCGAGCTCAAGACCTTCCGCACTCTGGATGAAGTCCTGGGCGATGCTACCGGGGTGACCGGTGTACGCATCCGGGACACCCGTGACGGCAGCACCGAAGACCTGATGCTCAAGGGCTGCTTCATTGCCATCGGCCACTCGCCCAATACCGACATCTTCCAGGGGCAGCTGGCCATGGAGGGCGGCTACATCGTCACCCACGGCGGCCACAAGGGCTTTGCCACCCAGACCAGCGTGCCCGGCGTGTTTGCCGCCGGCGATGTCCAGGACCATGTATACCGCCAGGCCATCACCAGCGCAGGCACCGGCTGCATGGCCGCGCTCGACGCCCAGCGATTTTTGGAAGAGAACGCCTGACACCCCAGCGGCCCTTGCCTTGCCGGCAGATGGGCGCTGAAACCCGACAGCTTGGCGGCATCAAATTGGTCTATAATGATTGGCTTTGCTGGATCCGCCTGCTCCATGTCAGGATTCACGGCTTCAGCGATCTGGGTTACCGCCACCCATCCTGGCGAGGTGAGGCTGGAGCGCCCATCGTCTGCAGACCTGCAGGCGTTCATCGGCACCAGCTGTGATGACAAGTACGGAGTGTCCTCATGGCACGCAAATGTGACGTTACGGGCAAAGGCCCGATGGTTGGGAACAATGTGTCCCACGCGAACAACAAAACCAAGCGCCGGTTCCTGCCGAACCTGCAGTACCGTCGTTTTTGGGTCGAGAGCGAAAACCGGTGGGTGCGTCTGCGCGTCTCCAGCGCCGCCCTTCGTCTGATTGACAAAAATGGCATTGACGCCGTGCTCGCCGACCTGCGCGCCCGCGGCCAGGCCTGAAACTTCTTGAGGAGCTCACACCATGGCTAGCAAAGGCGGACGCGAAAAGATCAAGCTGGAGTCCACGGCCGGTACCGGTCACTTCTACACCACCAGCAAGAACAAGAAAACCATGCCCGAAAAAATGGCAATCATGAAGTTTGATCCCAAGGCTCGCAAGCATGTCGAGTACAAGGAAGTCAAGCTCAAGTAAACGGGCTCTGACAACTGCAAAAAAGCCGCTGAATCCAGCGGCTTTTTTCATGGGTCTCAGACCAGATCGCCTCGCACAAAGACGGTGACCAGCGGCTGGGAGCCGACCTGCCGACTCCAGTGCCCGTGTACACCGGGATCAAAATTGGCACCAGTCGGCAGCACATCGGCCGAGTAGAAATGGTCACCGGGCCCAAAGGTGCGCGAGCTGCCATCCTGCAGGCCAATCTCCATACAGCCTTGCAGCACGAACAGCCATTGCGGCAGGGTGGTGCAGTGGAACTCGCTGCGAAAACCCACCGGGCTGCGTCGCAGCTGCAGCGCCGAGGCCGGCTGAAGCGCCGACAGCCGGCTCAGCGGCGTACCCTCGGTCAGCGCAACGGTCTCTTCACGAAAACGTGCACGGCCGTCGGTGTCGGTAAACAGTATGACGCGGGTGAATGTGTCCATGGAAGTCCAGTGTCGGGGCATTAGAAAAAGGTATGGATGGTGCCGCTGATGCGGCCGTCGTCCTCGACCAGCGCCATCCAGCGCCATTTGTCGAAGGTGGTGCAGGGGTGCGAAATGCCCAACGCCACACGGTCGCCGACCTGCGGAGCCGGGCCTGCAGGGTCAAAACGCATGTGGGCATGCTGATCGCTCAGACTGTGCACCTGCCAGTGCGCCGGAGCCGGCCCGGCGGTGCGCGCTTCGCGCATCGCCCAGCGCACCGGCAAGGGCATGCGCTGGTCAAACGAGACATCGCGCCGGCCGGCGTTCAACAGCGCCAGCCCGGGCTCGGGCACCGACTGCACCAGCGCCCAGACCTCCAGCGCCGGCAGCAGTGAAGAGGCCAGCCCTTCACGCGCCTCGAGCCGCTGCAGAAAGCCGGCGTAGTTGCCGTGGTCGTGGGTGATGTAGCAGCCGGAACGCAAGACCCCCTGCACCGGCCGTTGCAGCCGGTAGCCCGTGAGCATCGGCAGCACCAGATCAAAAATCGCCGACCCCCCGGCCGTGACCAGGACGGTCGGGTCCTGCCAGAGCGCTTCCTGGTCGATCGCCAGCATGCTCTCGCGCACCCGCCGCACCAGGGCACTCATGGCCTGGCCATCGGGCGCTGCATCGGCCCGTGCCAGGCCGCCCTCGTAGCACTCCAGACCGCACAGCCGTACCGCTGGCGAGGCGGCAATCGCCCGCGCCAAAGTCAGGGCCTGGGCTGCATCTCGGCAACCCGTGCGGTAGCCGGGCAGACCCAGTTCAAGCAACACATCCAGCGCAGGCGCATCCACTTGGCGGCGGTGCCAGGCTTCGATGAGTTCGAGCTGGGCTTGTGAGTCCACCAGAAACCAGATGCGTGCCTGCGGGTGGGACTGCCGCAGGTGCAGCAGTCCGTCGAGGTCGACAGCGGCCAGCACCTGATTGGCAATGATGCAGCGCTGTGCACCTGCCGCCAGGGCCACCGGCAACTGTGCCACATGGGCCACGGTCATGCCCCAGGCACCGGCCTTGAGCTGCAGGTCAAAGAGTTCTGGCGAAAGCGTGGTCTTGCCATGGGGGGCCAACTCCACCCCTTTTCGGCGGGCCCAGTCCTGCTGCCAGCGAAGGTTGTTCGAGAGGGCACTGCGGCTCAGGGTCGCCAGCGGGTAAGGCAACCGGTCGTCCAGTACCCGCCAGCCTCGGCTGGGCAGTGGGTCAAGCAGGGTCTGCCCCTCTGCCACGGGCAGACCCTTGGTCTGAAATGAGGCCGAAGCGTACAAAAAAACTCCACAGGAGCTGCAAACTGCAATTCTTCCGATTGTCCCTCAACTGGTCCGGTGCGCCATCGGCAGGCTTTGCTGCACAATGCAGCGCATGAAACTCCTTCACACCATGTTGCGCGTGGGCGATCTGCAGCGCTCAATCGACTTCTACACCCAGGTGCTGGGCATGCAACTTCTGCGCACCTCTGAAAACCCCGAGTACAAGTACTCATTGGCCTTTCTGGGCTTTGCGGGGGGCAACCCCGGCCAGGCGGAAATTGAACTGACCTACAACTGGGGGGTTGACCACTACGAAATCGGCACCGCCTACGGGCACATTGCGATCGGCGTCCCCGATGTCTATGCCGCCTGTGACCGCATCCGCGCTGCTGGCGCAGTGGTGACCCGTGAACCTGGCCCGGTCAAGGGCGGGTCTACCGTGATCGCCTTTGTCACCGACCCGGATGGCTACAAGGTCGAGTTGATCCAGCGGGCGGAATTTGCCAACGACTCACCTTGACGGCGGTCAACAGCCCCCCACCTTCAAGGAAGCCCCATGTCGTTCGATCCGATCGCCATCGCCAACACCCTGTGGAAGCATTGGGAGAACGGCCAGCCCCTGCAGGAATTGCCCTCGGACATACGGCCCCTGACCCGGGCCCAGGGTTATGACGCCCAAGGCTGCTTGTTGGTAGCTGCGCACATGCACCAGGCGGGCTGGAAAATCGCAGCCACCAGTGCGATGGGCCAAAAACACATCAATGTAAGCGGTCCGCTGGCCGGCCGCATTCTGTCGGGCCAGGTGCTGCCAGCGGACGCCCGGGTGCCGGCTGCCGGCAACCGCATGCGCGTGGCGGAGCCCGAAATGGCTTTCATGATGGGCCTTGACCTTCCTGCTCGCCACGAGGATTACACCCAGGCCGAAGTCATGGCGGCAGTGGCCGAGCTGCACCCTTCGATCGAAATCCCCAACTCGCGATTTGCCCGCTTCACTGAAGCTGGCGAGGCGCAACTGCTGGCCGACAATGCCTGTGCCCACCAGTTCATCCTGGGCCCGGCAGCACCTGCGTCCTGGCGGACGCTTGACCTGAGTCAGCACCCGGTGCGCGGTCAAGTCACGGGGGCTGACGGCCGCCGCTGGGAACGCATGGGCAGTGGCGCTGCCGTGCTGGGCGACCCGCGTACCGCCCTGACCTGGCTGGTCAACGAATTGCGCGCCCTGGGTCTGGGCCTCAATGCTGGTCAATTCGTCACCACTGGCACCTGCATGGCCCCGCTGGAAATGAACGAAGGCGACGCCGTCCTGGCCGATTTCGGTCCACTCGGGCAGGTGGGCATGCGCTTCGGCGATTGAGCCGTCTTCGAATTCCAGACTATTGAGGTCGGGTCCAGGCCGGCAGGGGCGCTGCCCGGTGCAGCACGTCTTCGCTGAGCCACAGTGCGCTGCGCCGGGCCCGCTCGGCCACAATTTCCAGGGGCAGTTGCTGGTAGTCGTCATTGAAGACCTCGAAGCTGTAGTCCCCACGGTATCCGATCCGCTCGAGCTGCAGCACCAGCCCGGCCAGTTGCTCGCTGTGCACGCCCTCGCCGGGAAAGACCCGAAAGGTGCGCGCAGTGGTCATGCGCTCTTCGAAGGTCGGGGTTTCCTGCCACATGAAGTCCGACAGCTGGACCAGAAAGATCCGGGCGGGGTCGATCTCCAGGAGCGCGTCGAGCGGCGTCTTGGCGGCAAAAATGTGAAACGAGTCCAGGCCGATGCCCAGATTGGGGCAGTCGGCGCGGCAGATGACGTCCCAGGCGGTGGTGAATTCATGGACGGTCCGGCCCCACGACAGTCCTTCGTAGGCCACCCGGATGCCCAGCGGCACAGCCAGCATGGCCAGCTTGCGCAGATCCCGCGCCAGGTCCTCGGGGTCCTGACTGGCGTGGCGCGATGTTGACGAGCAGGCCAGAAGGACGGGCGAGCCAGTAGCGGCGCACATCTCGAGCATCGATTTGGCAATGTCGACCTTGTAGGCATGCAGATGACCCGACAGGCCTTCAAAGTCACGCAGGACCTGAAAGCCGGTGGGCCGCAAGCCACTGGCACGCACGGCAGCCACAGCCCCGGACACCCCCCCGGGATGCCCCACCAGGTCGCGCGCCATCAGCATGACCTGCATGAAACCAGCGCCCTTCATGGCCGCCAGCTTGGCCTCAAGGCTGCCACTGAGAGTGATGGTGTCCATGCCGAAGCCGTCCAGCGGATTCATGGCCGTCCCCAGAAGAAATGCGTCGTGTCCATGTGGCTTCCCGCGCTCAGCGCTGATGGACCAGTTCAAAGGACAGCCCCAGGACTGGCCGGGTCAATGCCCCCCGGTCCTCCGGATGCAGAAGGCGGGACTCCACAAACTCCACGCCACGCGTTCTGAGCATCTGCACCGCAGACCCCACATCGGGCGTACCCAGCCCGATGCGCTGCAGGCTTTCAGGGCTGTCCAGCTCCTCGTCCATCGAGGGGTCAGGTTCGATCAGTTGCCACAGAAAACTGCCGCAGGGGCTTTGCATCAGCTTGCCTTTGGGCAGGATGCCAAAGCGCCGATCGTCCGGGATGGGAGCAAAGTCGAACATGTGCTCGAAATAATGCAGCCACTCGGCACTGCGTCCAGCGCCAATGTACTGTACGACACCGAAGTACCGCATGTCCGCAAGCGCTGCTGGATGTGGGTCGACGGTCGGAATCGGCTTGAAGTCAATGTCGTAAATGGAAAATTCCTGCCATCGGTCGACAAAGTAAAAGCGGCTGCGGCCGGGGCCATGGATGGCCGGGATGTGCAGCTCCATCGCCTGCGCATGACTGGGCACACCCCAGGCGCCCAGCTCCATGCAGCGGGCATGGGCCCGCAGGGCATCCTGGACACGCAAGGCCACCGCCGAAATTACGGGCTGACCCTCTTGCGTGCCGCTCATGCGGGCATCTTCTGGATGGGCGTTGACCACCAGATTCATGCTGCCTTGCCGGTACAGCGTGACCTCGCGTGAACGGTGACGTGCCACCGGCCGAAAACCCAGGGACTCAAGCACCTGTCCCAGCGCCTGGGGCCGGGCGGTGGTGTACTCGATGAACTCGATGCCCGCCAGGCCCAGGCGATTGGGCATGTCGGGGACAGCTTCACGGGCGCTGGGGTTCATGGCTGGTCTTTGAGTAGGTTCACTTCATTCATGGCGCTGGGCCACCTTGCGCAAAACCTCGGCCGTGGTGCCGGGCAAGCCGAAAAATTCCAGATAGGCGGGAATCTGCTCGAACAGCATGTCCGAGCCCACCTGGACAGGACAACCGCGAGCCCGTGCTGCGGCCACAAACGCGGTGGTCTCGCGCCGCATCACCACCTCGCCCACCAGAGTGCCAGGGGCTATGCGCGACACATCCATGGGCAGGGGATCGGTCTCGTTCATGCCCATGGGCGTGGCATTCACCACCAGATCGTGATCAGCCGGGTCATTGCTGCCCGTGCGCACGATGATGTGCGGATGGTTCTCGCGCAGGCGCTGGGCCAGGGCCTCGCAGCTGGCAGCATGAACGTCGTACAGGCTGATGCAAGCGATGCCCTCGCCCGCCAGGGACGCCGCAATCGCGCAGCCCACTCCCCCCGTACCGACCACCAGTACCCGCGAACCCTTGAGCACGAAGCCCTTGCGGCGCAACCCACGAACAAAACCGGCGCCATCAAACATGTCGCCCGACAGACGACCGTCGGACAGACGACGCACCGCATTGCAGGCGCCGGCCACCCGCACGGTGGACGTGACTTCGTCGAGCAAATCCACCACCCGCACTTTGTGGGGCATGGTGATGAGGGCGCCGCGAATGTTCTCAAGGGTGAAGACCGCCTTGAGAAAAGCCGCAAAATGCGCCGGCTTGCACCCCATGGGGACCACCACCGCATTGATCCCCGATTCCCCGAAGTAGGGGTTGTAGATCATCGGTGACTTGAAGGTGTGCGTGGGGTAGCCGATGTGGGCGATGATTTCGGTATTGCCGTCGATCATGAGCATGTCATCCTGAAGATGCCGGCACCCGGCCGGCACCGGACGGGGCACAGGGCCCCGAGGAGGTCATCGGCGTTGCTTGGCCAGTTCGGCCTCGAGTTCGGCCACGGTGGCGGCAATTGCAGCACCGTGCTTGGCAATCACTGGTTTCATTTTTTCACGCAGCAAGGCCATTTCAGCCGCTGGCAATTCGGTCACCTGCATGCCATTTTTCTTGAGGTTGTCGGTGATCGAGGCCACCAGATTGCGCGCCTGCTGTCGCTGGAAGCGGCTGGACTCGGCCACCGCCTCTTCAATGATCTTCTTCTCGGCGGCCGACAGCGCGTCCCAGAATTTCTTGCTGACCATGACCGACTGCGGGTTGTACTGGTGCCCGGTCAGGGCCAGGTGTTTTTGCACTTCGTAGAGCTTGGCACCGTTGATGGTGGCTACCGGGTTTTCCTGGCCGTCCACCGCCTTTTGCTCCAGGGCTGCGTAAAGCTCGGGGAACGGCAGCGGTGTGGGATTGGCGCCCAGGGCCTTCACCCAGTCAACGTTGATGGCATTGGGAATCACACGCAGCTTCAGGCCTTCAATATCAGCCACCTTCGTGATCGGTCGCTTGCTGTTGGTCAGATGGCGGAAACCCAGTTCGTAATAGCCCAGACCGACAATGCCCTTGTCGAGCAGCCTGGCGTGCATTTTCTTGCCGAACGGGCCATCCACCACGGCGTCAGCTTCTTTGCCACTGGCAAACATGAAGGGAAAGTCGAAGACTTCGAAGTCCTTGACCTGGCTGGCCAGAATGCCCGAGTTCATGGCCACCATTTCAAGCGTACCACCCTGCACAGCCGATACATTGGCCTGGTCGCTGCCGAGGGCGCCGCCAGGAAAGAGGTTGACCTTGATCTTGCCGCCCGATTGCTTTTCAACCAGTTCCTTGAATTTCTCCATGCCCTGCACGATGGGGTGTCCCGGGGCATTCTGGTTGGCGAACTTGATGGTCCGCTCCTGGGCGGCAGCCACACCTGCAGCGGCCAGGGCCACGGTGGCGATCAGGGATTTGAGGAACACGCGCTTCATGGTGGGTCTCCGAAAATGAATGGTGGACGTACGCCGGGGGCAATGTATGCACTGGCCTGGCGCACCCGGGCGGCCAGCGCATGTGAAGATCAGTAAAACCAGCGCGCCGGCACCATGACCAGTTGGGGAAAGGCCACGAACAGGAAAAGCAGCGCAAATTGCGCCAGCATGAAGGGCATGACCCCGCGGGTCACATCGTCCATGCTGATCTTGCCGACACCGGCCACCGCATTGAGCACCGTACCCACCGGGGGCGTGATCAGACCGATGGCGTTGTTGATGATGAACAGGACACCGAAATACACCGGGTCGATGCCAGCCGCCTTGACCACCGGCATCAGCACCGGGGTGAGCAGCAGGATGGTCGGGGTCATGTCCAGGGCGGTACCGACGATGATCACGATGATCATGATCATCAGCATCAGCAGTCGGGGTTGGTCCAGCAAAGGCTGCAGCAGCTCGATCAGCTGGCCTGGAAGATTGGCCACCGTGATCAGCCAGGCCGAGACCATGGCCGCAGCCACCAGGAACATCACCACCGCGCTGGTGCGCGCAGCCATCACGAACAGCGGCCCCAGACTGCGAAGGTTGAGTTCGCGGTACACCAGGGTCGACACCAGCAGGGCGTAGACCGCAGCCACCACGGCCGCCTCGGTCGGGGTGAAGACCCCGAACTTGAGGCCGAACACCACGATCACCGGCAGCACCAGTGCCCAGGTGGCCTCGCGCAGGGCCCCAAGAATGTCAGCCAGACTCTTGCGGGGCGGCACTTCGACCTGCTCGCGCCTCGCCAGCCACCACCAGGTGACCCACAAGGCCACCCCCAGCAGGAGGCCGGGGACGATGCCGGCCAGAAACAGCTTGGAAATCGAAACATTGGCCGCCACACCAAAAATCACGAATCCGATGCTTGGTGGAATCACCGGGGCAATGATGCCGGCAGCAGCAATCAGGCCCGCTGATCGGGCCTTGTCATGGCCGGCACGGATCATCATGGGCAACAGGAGGGCCGAGAGCGCTGCGGCGTCGGCGACGGCAGAGCCCGAGAGCGCCGCCATGATGACCGCCGCCATGATCGTCACGTAGCCCAATCCGCCCCGGATATGGCCGACCAGGGCCATGGCAAAGTTGACGATACGGCGCGAGAGTCCGCCAGCATTCATGATCTCGCCGGCCAGCATGAAAAACGGCACGGCGAGCAAGGGAAAGCTGTTGGCCCCTTCCAGGAGGTTCTGCGCCAGGATTTGCGCATCGAACATGTTGAGCTGCCACATCAGGGCCACGCCGCACAGCAACAGCGCAAAAGCAATCGGCACTCCCAGCGCCATGGCGCCCAGCAGCGACAACAGGAACACGGTCATGGTCATGGGCGGGTGTCCTTGGCCTTGGCACTACCCCCATGTGGCGCTTCCTCCGACTCCTTGAAGGCCTGCAGATCGTCGTCCCGGACACGGCCGCTCAAGAGCTTGTACAACTCGACCAGCAGGATCAGCCCACCCAGCGCGGCAAACACGAGGCCCGGAATGTAGACCCAGGCCATCGAGACCTCCATCACGGCGCTGGTGCTTGCCCAGTTGATCCGCGTTTGCGCCCAGGCCCCCTGAAACACCAGCGCACAGGTCGCCATCATCAGCAGGTACGACAGCCCCAGACACCAGCGCTTACCTTGCGGACCGAGTTTGCCTACCAGCATGTCGGTGCCCAGATGGCCGTGCTCGCGCAATGCGACCGTGGCCCCCAGGAATGTCATCCAGACAAACAGCCAGCGGGAAAGCTCTTCAGAAACCGTAATGCCTGAGTTCAGGGCATAGCGCATGAAGACATTGCCAAACACCAGCACCACCATCAGGGCCAGGCAAAGGCCCATGAGCCATTTGAAGAGATGGCAAAAGCGGTCGATCAGCTTATCCAGCACAGCAAGGTGTCCATTCCAGGGAAATCTTAATGTACGAACTGGTTAGTTTTATGGGGCCCGTATTTACCCTGATCTTTGAACTTCATCATTGGCTAGCAGCTATAGCGAAAGCTAATAACGGACAAATCGCAAGATCATTTCCACCACATGCTCGCGCTGCAGGGTCTGCGCCTTGTCACCCGAAGCGTCGCGCTTGAAGATCACCCCGAAGGTATGCCGGTTGGAAACATTGAAGAAAGTACAGGCCGAGATCATCGAGTGAATGTCCACAGGGTCAAGGCCGGGACGGAAGACGGACTGCGCCACCCCACGTTCATACAATTTGCGGACCGTCTCGATGGCCCGCAGATTGAGCGATTCGATCGACGCGCTCTGCCTCAGGTACTGGGCGCGATGGATGTTTTCGCTCATCACCAGACGGATGAAGTCCTCGTGATCACGGTGGTGATCGTAGGTGAACTCCACCAGCCTGCGTAGGGCCTCGGCGGGGGCAAAGTCGTCCAGATGGAGCTCGGACTCGATGCCGCGCATGCGCCGGTAGGCTTCTTCAAGCACGGCCAGGTACAGGCCGTCCTTGCTGCCGAAGTAGTAATAGATCATGCGCTTGCTGGTACGGGTCGCCGCGGCAATGGCATCGATCCTTGCACCCGACAAACCCTTGTCGGCAAATTCATGTGTGGCCACTTCAAGAATCCCGGCCATGGTGCGGGCTGGATCATTGGTGCGACCGCTCGAGCCCGTACCCGTCTGCTGCGGAGCGTCAGGATCCTCGGAATGTACTGTCTGGTTCATTTTCGCCAGTATAGGGGCAATCCAAGCGCTGGCTACCCGTTCCCCCAGAAGCATCCGCAGGCAGTTCTCAGACCCAGGGCACCTGCATCTGCGCGATCACGGCACGCGTCTCGGGCCGGACCCCCCGCCACCAGGCGAAGGCCTCGGCAGCCTGTTCCACCAGCATGCCCACGCCATCGACCAGGTGACAAACGCCGGCATCGCGGGCCTGGCGCAGAAAGGGGGTCAAACCCTTGCCGTAGGTCAGCTCATAGGCCACCGCCGAGGGGGCAAAAACGGTATGTGGCAAGGGCAGGTCCTGCGCGTACAGGCCCGACGAGGTGGCATTGAGCACCAGATCGAAGGCCATCGTGGCCAGCCCTTCAAGAGGCATGGCCACAACGGAAGTCGCAGAACCCGGGTGTTGTAACGCCAAGGCCACCAGCTCCTGCGCTTTGGAAGCGGTCCGGTTGGCCACGCACAGCAGGGCCGGACGAGCCTCCAGCAAGGGAAACAGGGCGCCGCGGGCGGCACCCCCCGCCCCCAAAAGCAGAATTCGCAGGCCATGCAGGTCAATACCCTGGTTGCGCTGCAAGTCGCGGACCAGACCAATGCCGTCAAAGTTTTCAGCAAACACCCGCTCGCCCTCGAATTTCATCGCATTGACCGCCCCGGACCACTGGGCTGCAGGGGCCACATCGGTGGCGTACGCAAAGGCATCGAGCTTGAACGGTGCAGTGATGTTCAGACCACGTCCGCCCTTGGCGCGAAAGGCATCAACGGCCTCGGCAAAGCCCCCCTGTGGCGCCAGGATGCGGCCATAGTCCATGGCCTGGTCGGTGGCTTGCGCAAAGGCCGCGTGAATCAGGGGGGACTTGCTTTGGGCTATCGGGTTGCCGATCACGGCATAACGGTCTGACATGGTGACTCTGTCCATCTGGGCATGCACGATCTTAGCGGCTTGCCCGGCTGGTCTATAGTCCACCTGATCATTGAACACCCCCTGTGCCCATGCCGATCCGTGATGCCTTGCCTGACGATGTTGCCGCCCTGCGCGAGATCTACAACGACGCGGTGGCTCACACCACAGCGATCTGGAACGAAACCATGGTCGATGAAACCAACCGTCTGGCCTGGCTGCAGGATCGTCTGGGACGGGGCTATCCGGTGCTGGTGGCCACCGACGCGCAAGACCGAGTGCTTGGCTATGCCAGCTTTGGCGACTGGCGCGCCTTTGAGGGATTCCGGCACACGGTGGAGCACTCGGTGTATGTGCATCGCGATGCCCGCGGCAGCGGTATCGGCCGCCAGCTGATGCAGGCACTGATCGGGCGCGCCCGCAGCCTGGGCAAGCATGTGATGGTGGCGGCCATTGAAGCTGGCAACACCGCATCCATCGGTCTGCACGAGCAACTGGGCTTTGTGTGCACGGGGCGCATGCCACAGGTGGGCACCAAGTTCGGCCGCTGGCTCGATCTGGTGTTCATGCAGCTGCAACTGGACGAGGCTGAACCCGCGCAGCGCTGAGCGAAGGTTTCAGCCGGCGCCCAGCTGCTGCTCCAGCCGATGCAACACCTCGTAGCACGGCAGCACCTGGGCTACGCTGGCATTGGGCTCGCGGCCTTCGCGGATGGCAGCGAAGAACTCGCGGTCCTGCAGCTCGATGCCGTTCATGCTCACATCCACCTGCGAAACGTCAATCTTTTCTTCCTTGCCATTGACCAGATCGTCGTAGCGCGCGATGTAGGTCCCGGTGTCGCCGATGTAGCGAAAGAAGGTGCCCAGCGGGCCGTCATTGTTGAACGACAGGGAGAGTGTGCAAATGGCGCCGTTGGCGGCCTTGAGCTGGATGCTCATGTCCATCGCAATGCCCAGCGACGGGTGGATCGGGCCCTGGATGGCGTTGGCCTGCACGATGGGGCTGCCCGCCTGGTAGGCAAACAGGTCCACGGTGTGGGCGGCGTGGTGCCAGAGCAGGTGGTCAGTCCAGCTGCGCGGCTGGCCCAGCGCGTTCATGTTGGTGCGGCGGAAAAAATAAGTTTGTACATCCATCTGCTGGATGTTGAACTCGCCGACCTGGATCTTGCGGTGCACCCACTGATGGCTCGGGTTGAAGCGCCGGGTGTGTCCGCACATGGCCACCCGACCGGTCTGCTTTTGCAAGGCCACGACCTCTTGACCCTCTCTCAGGATGTCGCACAGCGGGATCTCGACCTGCACGTGTTTGCCCGCTTGCAGACAGGCTTTGGTCTGCGATGCGTGCATCTGTGTGGGCGTGCAAAGAATCACGGCATCCACTTCCTGGAGGGCCAGGCTATCAGCCAGATCGGTGGTCACGTGCCCGATGCCGTACTTGTCGGCCACTTCCCGGGTCTTGGCCAGGTCACGGCTGATGAGCGACACAACTTCGACATCTGCGATGTTCTTGATGCCGTCAAGGTGCTTGATGCCGAAGGCACCGGCACCGGCGAGTGCAACTTTGATGGTCATGGTTTTTCTCCAGTTGGGGGACGGCGCTGAAGATCGGTCCCGCAAATTGAATGATCAGACGTTTTCAAGAATGGCGTGGCCGACGGCGGTGTTGCTGGCGGGTACATGGTAGAAACGGTGCACCACCTTGGGCGCCTTGCCGGTCAGCTGCCCGTTGTTCACATCACCCATCGCACCCCGGGCAATCAGCCACATGACGAGTTCGATGCCTTCGCTGCCGGCTTCGCGCACATAGTCGATGTGCGGTATCTGGGCGCAGGCCACCGGGTCGCAGATCAGCTGGTCCAGCCACGCCTTGTCCCACGCACGGTTGATCAGGCCCGCGCGCGCGCCCTGCAGCTGGTGGCTCATGCCTCCGGTGCCCCAGATGTGTACGTTCAGGTCTTCGTCGTAACTCTCGACAGCCTTGCGGATCGCCTGGCCGAGGTTGAAACAGCGCTGACCACTGGGCACGGGGTACTGAACCACGTTCACGGCAAAGGGGATCACCGGGCATGGCCAGGCGCCCTTGACCGGATCAAGTTCGCCACACATCAGCGAGAGTGGCACCGTCAGGCCGTGGTCCACATCCATCTTGTTCACGATGGTCAGGTCAAAGTCCTGCTGGATCACGCTCTGCGCGATGTGCGAGGCCAGCTCGGGATGCCCCTGGACCACAGGCACGGGGCGCGGGCCCCAGCCCTCGTCGGCGGGTTTGTACTGGGCAGCCGTACCGATTGCAAAGGTCGGGATGATGTCCAGACTGAAGGCCGTGGCATGGTCGTTGAAGACCAGAAAGACCACGTCGGGAGGGTTGCTCTTCATCCACTGCCGGGAAAATTCGTAGCCCGCGAACAGCGGCTTCCAGTAGTCTTCCTGGGTCTTGCCCAGATCCATCGCGGCGCCAATGGCGGGCACGTGGCTGGTGTAAACGGACGCGGTAATTTTGGCCATGGGTCGTGTTCTCAAAACATTCGGATCTGCCCCCTCAGGGCTTGCCTGCCGAGGCACCCTGGGGTTGACGGTGGGCCTGTGCATCGCCATCTTCACCAATGTAGCGGTTGCCTTCGATGGAGCGGCCGCCCTTGATCATCATGTTGCGGTATTCCTCTTCGGTCATTCCCGTCATGGAGCCGGCCATCTGCTGGAAGCTCTTGCCGTCGGTGGCGCCGATCTTGGCCAGGAAATAGATATTGCCGCCGGTGCGGATGCACCAGTTGAGGTCACGCGCCAGCACGGCCTGCTTCTGCTCTTCGGTCATCGGCCATTCGTCCAGGTAGGCGCGCTCGTTGGCCTTGAAGCGCTGGCGGTTCTCGGCCTTCATGAGCGACATGCAGAACTGGTTGAGCCAATAGCCCTTGCGGCTTTGCTCGGCGTCAAAAATGATCGTGCCAGGCACGTCGGTGTAGGGTTTGTCGAGTGCCATAAATCCTCCAATCAGTCGGTGCCAGAGCTGAAGATCTGGCACACGAAATCATTTGCTTTCCTCGGGCCAATACAACTTCATGGGATTGGTGACGAGCAGCTTCTTCTGCAGCTCTGGTGTAGGGGCAATCTGCGGGATGAAGTCCACCAGCAGTCCGTCGTCAGGCATGTGGTCTTTGAGGTTGGGGTGCGGCCAGTCGGTGCCCCACAGCACGCGATCAGGAAACTCCACAACCACCCGTCGGGCAAAGGGCACCACGTCCTGGTAGGCGGCCTGCTCGCC
>CAYMMK010000024.1:25099-29097 GCA_964391575.1 uncultured Limnohabitans sp. | reverse complement strand
AGGTCTATGCCTGGTACGACAACGAGATGGGCTATGCCTGCCGCATGGTGGATCTGGCCTGCCACATCCACAGCCGCGGATTGTGAACGCAGCAGCATGAACGCCGCTACGCGTAACTACGCCATTGTCACCGCCGCCTATTGGGGCTTCACCCTCACCGATGGCGCATTGCGCATGCTGGTGCTGCTGCACTTCTACCAGCTCGGCTATTCACCTTTCACCCTGGCTTTCTTGTTTCTGCTCTACGAGGCGGCGGGCGTACTGGCCAACCTGATCGGCGGCTGGCTGGCCACGCGGTTTGGCATTCAGCGCATGCTCTGCGTGGGTCTGCTCACGCAGATCACAGGCTTTGCCTTGCTGTCCATGCTCGACCCGGGGTGGACTGCGGCCGTGTCGGTGGCCTGGGTGGTGTTGGCGCAAGGGATTTGTGGCGTGGCCAAGGACCTGACCAAAACCGCAAGCAAATCGGCCATCAAGATCACCCAGGCACAGGCCAAGGCCGATGGCGGGGGCAATCAGCAGCTCTTCAAATGGGTGGCCTGGTTCACCGGCAGCAAGAACGCTATGAAAGGTGTGGGCTTCTTCATGGGCGGGCTGCTGCTGCAGACCCTGGGCTTTCAGGTCTCGCTGTGGGTCATGGCCGCGCTGCTGATGCTGGTGCTTGCCGGGGTGGTGTTGTCGGTGCCGTCGATGATGGGCAAGGCCAAGGCCTCGAAATCGGTCAAGGAGCTGTTTGCCAAGAACCCCGGCATCAATGGACTGGCTGCTGCGCGGGTGGCCCTGTTTGGCGCCCGGGACATCTGGTTTGTGGTGGGCGTCCCGGTGTTTTTGTACGCACAGGGCTGGACGTTCACCATGGTGGGCGGCTTCCTGGCGGCCTGGACAATCGGTTACGGGCTGGTGCAGGCGATGGCGCCCCAGATCGTTCGGCGCAGCGCAGACGGGCTGAGTGCAGAAGTGCCAGCGGCGCGGATCTGGTCGCTCTGGCTGGCATTGATCCCGCTGTGCATCGCAACGGCGGTGTTATTGCAGGCACCCCAGCTGCAATGGTGGGTGGTCGGCGGCCTGGGCTTGTTCGGCTTTGCATTTGCCATCAACTCGTCTGTGCACTCCTACCTGATCCTGGCCTACGCCGGCAGCGAAAAGGCGGCAGAAGACGTGGGCTTTTATTACGCCGCCAACGCACTCGGACGCTTTTTGGGCACTTTGCTGTCGGGCCTGCTTTACCAGTGGGGAGGTCTGATCAGTGTGCTGGCCGGTTCAGGCCTGATGCTGGGGATGTGCTGGCTCATCACCCTGCGCCTGCCGACACAACACCGCCTGGGCCAAGGCCCTGACTGATGGATGCGCAGCAAGCCGTCAGCGCCATGGCTGCGCTGGCACAGACAACACGCCTGGCGGTTTTTCGCATGCTGGTGGTGGCGGGTCCTGCAGGGCTGTCACCCTCCGAGTTGTCGGCCGCACAGAACCTGTCGGCCTCTGCACTGTCATTCCATCTCAAGGAGTTGCTGCACGCGGGACTGGTGACGCAGCAACGCGATGGACGCCGACTGATCTACAGGGCTCGGTTCAGTCATGTCAATGCCCTGATGGCCTATCTGACTGAACACTGCTGTGAAGGTGAGGTCTGCGCAGCGACCGCAAACTTGACGTGCCAGCGTGACATGCAGTGCTGCTGAATCGGGGCTGGCGCCATTGCGATCGGCACGGGACACGTGTCCCGCACATGCGGCTGCAGACAGCTGTGGGTGAAGCTCAGATCTGAACGCAATCAATGCTTGCCTTGCAGGTCCTGTGCCTGCAGGGCAATGTCGAAGACGCGGGCTTTGCCCAGGTAGTAACGGTCCAGTCGCCAATCACCCATCAGGTCAATCGCCATGTTGAAATGTTTTTCATCCAGCAGGTACAGATCCTTGATGTCAAAGAGGGCATCGCTTTCCAGGGCGGTGACCAGACGGGCGAGCACAAGGGCCGCAGGACTGACGGGATCGGTCTCGATTAAACGACGGACTTTCTTGATGGTACGCATGACATGTTCCCTGAGGTGACTCTGATTGTCCTGCGACTTGAAGGTTTTGTTTTGAAGATTGCATGACAGTCCCGTGAACGCCTGAAATTGACAATCCCACTTGCACCCTCAAAGCCGGATCAGGGAATGGGACAATCTCGATGAAAAAGGGAAATGCCATCATTTCGAAACACTGAAGTCACACCATTTCCCGCCAGGCTTTTTTTTGATCCCATGCAGAACAAGAATCTCTTTGCCGCCATTGATCTGGGCTCCAACAGTTACCGTCTGGAAATCGGGCGGCTCGAAGGCGGCCATTTGCGTCGGCTGGAATACCTCAAGGAAACCGTTCGTCAGGGCAACGGGCTCGACGCCGAACGCAACCTGACTGACGAGGCGATGGAACGCGGACTGGCCTGTCTGGCCCGGTTCGCCGAACGTATTGCCGGTTTCAGGCCCTCACAGGTGAGGGCCGTCGCCACTCAAACCTTGCGAGAGGCGCGCAACCGCGACTTTTTCCTGGCCCGTGCGCGCAAGACTCTGGGCTTTCCCATCGAAGTCATCGCTGGCCGGGAAGAGGCCCGACTGATCTATTTGGGCGTTGCGCACCTTTTGCCTGACAGTCAGGAGCGTCGCCTGGTTGTCGACATTGGCGGACGTTCGACCGAGCTGATTCTGGGACAAGGCCACCGGCCGCAAACCCTGGAGTCCTGCCGGGTGGGCAGTGTGGCCTGGTCTTTGAAATATTTTCCAGACGGTCAATGGACAGCCCCAGCATTCAAGGTTGCTGAAGTTGCCGCCAAGGCCGTGCTCGACGAAGCCTTGAGTCTGTATCCACGGTCTGGATGGGATCGGGCCTACGGGTCATCGGGAACGGTCGGTGCGGTGGCCGATGCCCTGCAGGCCAACGGCTGGCCAGCCGGACCGATCACACAGGGCGCGCTTGACTGGCTGCTGGAGAAGTTGCTCATAGCGCAACGCCCGGAACATTTGCACCTGGCGGGCATCAAGGAGGATAGGCGTCCGGTCATTGGTGGCGGGCTGGCTGTACTGCGTGCCGTGTTCGAGTTGCTGCAGATCGAAGAGATGCATCCGGCGCAAGGTGCACTCAGGCACGGCGCACTTTGTGATTTGCTCGAACGCGAGAATCCCCAGTCCGATGTCCGCACACAGATGATCGATTGGTTGGCGCATCATTTCGGTTGTGACAAAGCCCAGGGCGAGCGCGTGGCTTCCACCGCCCGGGCACTGTTTGACATGTTGGCGAGCAGCGAATCCGACCCGCCAGAGCTTGCACGTGCACAACGCAAACTCCAATGGGCGGCGCAGGTCCACGAAATCGGCATGCTGATATCGCACAGCGACTATCACAAGCATGGCGCCTACATCCTTGAAAACACCGATTTGCAGGGCTTCACACTCGACGAGCTGAACCGACTGGGCAAGCTGGTGCTCGGCCACAGGGGAAAGCTGCGCAAAATTGAAAACCCCACAGACGATCCTGTGTTTGTGTTGCAACTGCTGGCCCTGCGGTTGGCAGTGCTCCTGTGTCACGCCCGTCGTGATCCCGACCTGCAGGGTGTGCAATTGCTGCATGACCACGCACAAGCCGGATTTGTTCTGACTCTGCCAACGCATTGGACAAGCCAGTATCCGCAGTCGACCCATCTGCTGCACGAGGAATGCATCGCCTGGCAAAAGGCTCCATGGCGGGTCAACTTGCGCCTGGGTTGAACTTCAAACAGTACAAACCATATATACCGTTTCACGGAGACACCATGAGCACCTTCACCCTAAAGAAAAAACCGTTGCTGCCCCTGTAAAAATGGTGATCAAGGCCTCGCCTGCGCCCCAAAATCGGCAGCACCCTATGCTCCAGCCGACATAGCCCAGTGGAGCAGGGACAAGCCCGGGAAACTCAAGGTGATGCGTGTCAGCTTCATCATCCCTAAAACCGAATACTCACAGATCGCCGATCTGAAAAAGCGTG
>CAYMMK010000024.1:0-24999 GCA_964391575.1 uncultured Limnohabitans sp. | reverse complement strand
CTGGCCCTGCGCAAGGTCCTGGGAAAGATACCGACCCTCAAGACAGGGCGGCCCGGAAAAGATTGATCAGATCTTTTCCGGCGTCATGACCGCAAGAATCACCGTTTGGAGTTGGCCCTCTCGCAGCCGGCTGCGCAGCCACCACACCGCTCCCTTGCGAATGGCGATGGGCTCGGGCCCCATGCCGAACAGGTGGGAGATCACGGCACCCAGCGTGGGCTGGTGGCCCACCACCAGCACCGGGTTGCGCGCTTCGGGCCAGGCGCTCGCCTCCAGCACGTCGTGCACGCTGGCCCCCGGTGCCAGGGCTTCACGAACCTTGTACTTGCGCCGCAAGGCCTGGACGGTCTGCTCGGTGCGCACCGCCGGACTGCACAGAATGCGCACTCCTTCAGGCAATTGCTGCTCGAGCCATTTCGCCATCCTTTCGGCATGTTTTTCGCCACGTGGCGTCAGACGTCGCTCCAGGTCGCTTTCACCCTCTTGGGCATCAAACGCCTCGGCATGCCGCCAAAGGATCAAATCCATGTCACTGCCCTTGCTTCATGTACCGATTGGCCAGCGCCTGCTGCGCACCAGGCATGGGCCCCACCCCGGTTGAAGGCAGATAGTTGCCATTCGGTGTCATGGACCATGCATCACACGCATCATGAAGATAGGCCAGCAGGCACTCGTCAATGACCCGCTGGCGAAGTGTGGGGTCCTGCACCGGCCACGCCACTTCTATGCGCCGCATCATGTTGCGACTCATCCAGTCTGCACTCGAGAGATACAACGCTTGCCTGTCGTTCGCGCGGAAATAAAACACCCGTGAGTGCTCCAGGAAACGGCCAATGACCGATCGCACCCGGATGCGGTCGGTCAGACCGGGTAGACCCGCGGGCAACATGCAAGCTCCGCGGATGATGAGGTCTACCGACACACCGGCCTGACCGGCATGGACCAGGGCTTCAATCAGGGCCTGATCGGTCAGAGCGTTCATCTTGACGATGATTCTTGAGTCCTGGCCTTGCTGCGCAGCCTCAGTGGCCTGCCCAATCCAGCGCAACAGGTGAGCATGCAAGTCAAAGGGCGCCACCAGCAGCTTGTTCATCGGCCCCAGCGGATTCTGGCTGGCCAGATGGGTGAACAACTCGTCCATGTCGGACGTGATGAGGCTGTCGGCAGTCAGCAAGCTCAGGTCGGTGTAGAGGCGGGCCGTACGCGGGTTGTAGTTGCCCGTGGAAAGGTGCCCATAGCGGCGAAGCTTGCGGCCCTCGCGCCGGGTGACGAGAAGCATCTTGGCGTGGGTCTTGAGGCCGACCACACCATAAACCACTTGAACGCCTATGGCCTCGAGCTGTTCAGCCCAATTGATATTGGCCTCTTCGTCAAATCGGGCCTTGAGTTCCACCACCGCAGTCACTTCCTTGCCCCGACGCACGGCTTCACGCAGCAAGTCGATCATCACCGGATCGCTGCCGGTTCTGTAGATGGTCTGCTTGATGGCCAGAACGTCCGGATCCCGAACGGCTTCACGCAGAAAGCCAATCACACCCTCGAAACTTTCGAAAGGCTGGTGGATCAGCACATCCTGCTTACGCAGGTGCGCCAGGATGGAAGGCACTCCCCGCAGCTGTTGCGGCAATTCGGCACGGTAGGGCTCGAACAGCAATTGGGGCTGGGCGGCCAGGTCGATGAATTGCATCAGCCGCACCAGATTCACCGGCCCGTTGACCCTGAACAGGGCCTGCGCCGGCAACTGGAGTTGTTCCAGCAAAAAATCGGAGAGCTGTTCGGAACAATTGGAAGAGACTTCAAGACGGACCGCCTGGCCATAGTGGCGGTGTTGCAACCCCTTGCGCAGCGCAGTGCGCAGATTGCCTGCATCGTCCTCGTCCACCGCAAGATCCGAATGCCGGGTGACCCGGAATTGGGAGAACGCATCGACCTCCCGGCCCGGAAACAGATCTGCCAGATGCGCCCGGATCACGCTGGAGAGCAATACAAAATCCTGTCCGCGCCCAGCCACCGCTTTGGGCAGAGCAATCACGCGTGGTAAAACGCGAGGCACCTTGACAATCGCGATTTCGTTGTGGCGCCCGAAGGCGTCCTTGCCGCGCAGATGAACGATGAAGTTCAGTGATTTGTTGGCCACTTGCGGCAATGGATGGGCCGGATCAATGCCGACGGGCAACAACAATGGCTTGACCTCGTGATTGAAATAGGTCTGCACCCACCGCCGCTGGGCCGCGGTGCGTTCGCCGTGGGACAGAAGCCGGATGCCCTGTTTGCGCAAGGCGGGCAGCAGGATCTGGTTGTACAGACGGTACTGCTCATCGACCATGGCGTGGGCACGGCTGGCAATGCGCTGCAGGCCTGAAGTGTCGGCCATGGCATGGACCCCTTGCGCAGCCTCGACATGTGATGCCATCCGAACCTCGAAAAATTCATCGAGGTTCGAGGACACGATACACAGGTATCTCAAACGTTCCAGCAAGGGAACGTGCTTACGCCGTGCCCAGTCGAGCACCCGCTCATTGAAGGCCAGAATACTCAGATCACGATCGAGCAGCGCGGGCAGGATGCCGGTTTGATCGCCCTGTGGGCTGGCTGGGGTGGCCATCGGGGATCCATCATCAAGTCAGTAGAGACCCGATTGTGTGGCCTCATCGTGACACTTCGATGACAACTCCAGGGGTTGACCGCCATGGATCGTCAGCTGAGGGGCCGCCAACAAACGGGCAGACGCATCCTCGAAACAAGCCCTTTCACGCGATCGGGCTTCGGATCGGGGAACCCTCGGTGCCACAGCGATGTTTGCGCGGGCACGCTTCCCGCCGGGATGGCGCTGCAAGAAGACCCGCCAGGCCTCCTGCTGCAAGCCTGTCGATCCAATGCGCACATCGGACATGAGGATGGCCCGGCATCGGAGACGCTGGCAGGCATCTTCCCCGCCAGGCGGGAGCGCCTCGAATACAGGCCGAGCGGCCCGTGAACGGCTGCCAGTGGCTGCGAATGCCGCTTGCACACGCATTTCAGGCATGACCCAGAAAATGCCGTCGGTAACGCGCCGGAAGATCCGCAATGCGCATCATCATGGGCAGATCGGCCGTGTTGAAATCCGGATCCCAGGCGGGAGCACCCAGGATTTTGGCCCCCAGTCGCAGATAGCCCTTGATCAATGCAGGCGGGTCGACCTGCAAGCTGCCGTCGAGTTCATCCACCGGCAGCGCCAGTCGGGGAATCACATGGTATTGAATCGACGCCAGATGGGACTGGCGCAACTGAGCCCAGATGCTGGCGGCCCGGTCACCACTGACCACCCCGTTATGCAGCATGGGAATGCTGGCGCAGCCGATCATGGTGTCGAGTTGATTGCGGACCATGAATTCGGCCAGCGCCCCCCACAGGGCCATGATCACACCGCCGTGGCGGTGCTCCGGGTGAACGCAGCTGCGACCGAGCTCGACCATCCGGTCTCGCAAGCCCCGCAACCGCACCAGGTCGAACTCGGTGTCGCTGTATGTGCCGCCTGCCCGCCGTGCCTGGGCCGGGGTCAGCACCCGGTAGGTTCCGATCACCTGTTGTGTGACCTGATCACGCACCAGCAGATGTTCGCAATAGTCATCAAACACATCGATGTCATGCCCTGGAATTGCGCATTGGAGGCGGGCACCCATCTCCCCTGCAAACACCTCGAACCTCAGTCGCTGGGCTTCACGAATCTCGTCCAGATGCTCTGCCCAGCGGATTTCGATACCCGCTTTTTTCTCGCCTGAAACCAGCGGTTGGTCAGGTGGCGGATGAAGTGACCCCCTGGGCAAGTGGATCGGGGACAGCGCAAAGGTGGGGTTGGGCAGTTCCTTCATGGGGCCTCGCAATGGATTGTCTGGAGCCCCCAATGTCAATGCCAGCCATGACACGCCAAAGACGGTTCGATGAAAACTGCATGACGCATGATCGCCCAACGGGGCTGCTACACTGATTCCATGATTCTTGAACTCGCTGACATCCGCATCCAGCCCGGCCAGCAGGCTGAATTCGAAAAAGCCATTGCCCACGGGCTTTCTACCGTCATCAGCCGCGCGAAGGGCTTTCGGGGTGCCAAGGTCAACCATGGCATCGAAAACCCCGAGCGCTATATGCTGCAGATCTTCTGGGATACCCTGGAAGACCACACCGTGGGCTTCCGACAGTCCCCGCTGTTTACCCAGTGGCGGGCCATCGTCGGCCCCTTCTTCGCATCACCGCCCGTGGTCGAGCATTTCAACCTGGCCTACCACAGCGGCACCGAGACCCGGTAAACCTTCTATTTTCAGTCGGCGTGATCACCCGCGCACTCGTGGGTACGCACCAGCTGGATCAGCAGTTGCATGAACTGGCTGCGCTGCGCGGGCGACAACGGCTCGAGCATGCGCTCTTGCGCCAGGTTCACGGACTCGGAAATCCGCTCGAGCATGGCCTTGCCTTGCGGGGTGGCCATGAGCAATTTGCGTCGCCGGTCCTTGCGGTCCGCGCTTCGTTCGATCCATCCCTTGGCCTCCAGCCGTGAAATCACCGAGCCCGATGTGGCGGCGTCCAGCGCCACCCGCTTGGCCAGGGTCACCTGGTCCAGGCCCGGGCTTTGCACCAGCACATGCAGCAACCCGAACTGCACGGGGGTGATGTCGTGACCATTCACCTCGCGGGCAAAAGCCGCCACGGCAATCTGGTGCAAACGCCGGATCATGTGTCCGGGCGCTTCGTTCAACGCTTCGAAGTGCTTCATCGGGTTTTACCTGATGCAATAAAGTGCACGTTTTGGGGTTTGATAAGTATACTTAACATCACCTCACTCCCCCTCAAATCGTGTCCATGTCCTACCTGTTCGATCCCCCTGCAGTGGTTGCCGTGCCCGTTGCTGGTCAGGAAGACATGTTTCCCGTGCACCGCATCTACTGTGTGGGCCGCAACTACGAGGACCATGCCCGGGAAATGGGTTTCAGCGGCCGCGAGCCTCCTTTTTTCTTTCTCAAGCCAGCCGATGCGCTCGTGGTGGTGCCCGCGGGTCAGACCGTTGACATCCCCTACCCCAGCCTGACCCGCAGCCTGCATCATGAAATCGAACTGGTGGTGGCGATCGGCAAGGGCGGCGCCAACATCCCTGCCGCGCAGGCCCTCTCGCATGTCTGGGGCTATGCCGTGGGGCTGGACATGACGCGCCGTGATCTGCAAAACGAAATGAAAAAGCAGGGGCGTCCGTGGTGCATTGGCAAGGCTTTCGACCACTCTGCGCCCATGGGCCCGATCCTGCCGGTTGCCAATGCCGGTCCGATTGAAGAGGCGACCCTTGCCTTGCATGTCAACGGCACCCTGCGACAAAGCAGTCCGATCAGCAAACTGATCTGGAATGTGGCCGAGACCATCGAACACCTGTCAAGCGCCTGGACGCTGCAACCCGGCGACCTGATTTTTACCGGCACGCCGCAAGGAGTGGCCGATGTCGTCCCGGGCGATCTGCTCGAGGGCACAATCACCGGACTGGACACCCTCTCGGTGCGTATCCGGTCAACCCCCGCATAAACCGACCGATCGGTTGGTTTATGATGTATGTTGTCAATACTGATGGAGACACCATGAAAGCCACACTCAAGAAAATCTTGACCGTGCTCGCACTGGCTGGCACAGCTGCCTGCGTGCAGGCCCAGACCGTCAAGCTCAAGGTCCACCACTTCCTGGGCCCGCAGTCGATCCAGCACACCACCATGCTGGGCGACTGGTGCAAAGCCCTCGACCGTGACTCCAAGGGCCGCCTGCAATGCGACATTTTCCCGGCCATGCAGCTGGGGGGTACGCCGATCCAGTTGCTCGATCAAGCCCGTGACGGCGTGGTGGATGTGGCCTGGACCCTGCAGAACTACACCGCCCGGCTGCAAAAACTCGAAGTGTTTGAACTGCCCTTCATGATGACCAATGCCGAAGCCACCAGCCGCGCCGCCTGGGACTACGCGCAAAAATTCATGCAGGATGAATTCAAGGACGTGAAATTGCTGGCCGTGCACGTGCATGGCCCCGGCAATATTTACACCAAAACCAAGGCCGTGAAAACCATGGCCGACCTGCGTGGCCTGAAAGTTCGCGCCCCTACGCGCCAGGTCAACAAGATGATTGCCGCCATGGGCGCCACCCCGGTGGCCATGCCGGTGCCCCAGGTGCCGGATGCGCTGTCCAAGGGCGTGATTGACGGCGCTGTGATTCCCTACGAAGTTGCTCCCGGCCTGAAGGTCCATGAGCTGACCAACTTCACCGCCGAAACCGACCGCAGTTTCAATGCCCTCTACACCACCGTGTTCGTGGTGCCGATGAACAAGGCCAAGTACGATTCGCTGCCGGCCGATCTGAAGGCGGTGATCGACAAGAACTCCGGCCGCGAGTTCTCGGCCTTCCTGGGCAAGACCCAGTCAGGTCATGATGTCGTGGGCAAAAAAATCTTCTCGGAAACCAAGACCCAGACCATCAACGTGATCCCCACCTCTGAACTGCAGAACTGGAAAAAGGCCACGGATTCGCTCGACGACGACTGGATCAAGGAGATGACGGGCAAGGGCCTGAACGGCAAGGAATTGTTTGACACCGCCATCGGATTGATCAAGCAATACACCAAGTGAACATGCCCGGGGGCTTGCCCCCGGGGCCTTGAAATCGTTCATGGCGCCACAGGGCTGACCCACAGGTCCTGTGGCTTTTTTTCAAAATGAAAATCCTCGAAGCCCTTGCCAAACTCTTCAGCATAGCCGGTGGCCTGCTCATGGTCGGGATCACCCTGATGACCTGCTACAGCCTGATCGGTCGCAACTTTCTGGGCACCTCGCTGATTGGCGATTTCGAGCTCACAGCCATTGGCTGCGGCATGGCGATTGCTTTTTTCATGCCCTATTGCCAACTCAGGCGCGAGCACATCATTGTGGATTTTTTCACCGCCCGTTTGTCCGCTGCGGTCAACAGCCAGTTTGACCGCATGGGTGCACTGGTCATGACCTTGCTGTACCTGGGCCTGGGTTGGCGAGCCGGTGTCGGCGGCGTCAGCGCCTGGAAGGGTCAAGGGGCCTCGATGTTGCTCGGGTTTCCGGACTGGATTGTGTACAGCGGCATGTCGATCGCATTTGTATTTTCAGGCGTGATTGCCCTGACACAGGTGCTCGCTTCGGCAACGTCCCGGGACTCGATGGCATGAGCCCCATTGCATTGGCCTCCCTGATTTTCATCATCATGCTGGGCCTGATGGTGGTGCGCGTGCCCATCACGGGGGCCATGTTCATCGCCGGCACGGTGGGCATGATCCTGCAGTCTGACCTGCTGACGTTCTTGAACTTTGCCAACAACGTGGCCTACACCCGGCTGGCCAGCTACGACCTGTCGGTGATCCCGCTGTTCATCCTGATGGGACACTTTGCCACCCAGGGCGGTATCAGCAAGGCCCTGTTCCAGTTTGCGGCCGCCGTGATGGGCCGCTTCAAGGGCGGTCTGGCGATGGGGGCGGTGCTGGCCTGCGCCGCCTTTGGCGCCATCTGCGGTTCATCGGTGGCGACTGCAGCCACCATCACCGGCGTGGCCCTGCCTGAAATGCGCCGCCATGGGTACTCGGGCCGCCTGTCCACGGGCACACTGGCCGCTGGTGGCACGCTGGGCATCCTGATTCCACCGTCGGTGCCACTGGTGATCTATGCCATCCTGACCGAGCAGAACATTGCCAAACTGTTTGCGGCCGCCATGTTGCCGGGCGTGATTGCCATGGTGGGGTACATGATCGCGATCGCCATCTATGTGCGTGTGGTGCCGGGGCAGGCCCCCGAGCACGACGAGGTTCCCGCCCTGACACTGGACGCGCTCAAGGGTGTGGTGCCGATCGCGCTGATCTTCATCCTCGTCTTTGGTGGCATCTACAAGGGCTTTTTCACGCCCACCGAAGGCGCTGCTGTGGGCGCGGCAGCCACTTTCCTGGCGGCTTTGCTCAAGGGTGAGCTGACATTCCCCAAATTCCTGCACTGTTTCTACGCCACTGCACTGAGTTCGGCCATGATCTTCATGATCTTTGTCGGTGCCGATGTGATGAACGCAGCCCTGGCCCGCACCCAGGTGCCCATGCAGCTGGCCGAAATGGTGGGCGGGCTGAACGTGCCGCCCCTCTTAATCGTGGGTGGCATCTTGCTGCTGTATGTGGTGCTGGGAGCCGTGATGGACGAGCTCAGCATGCTGCTGCTGACCATTCCGATCTTCTTTCCGATCATCATGAAGCTCAATTTCGGCATGCCTGCCGAATCCACAGCCATCTGGTTTGGCATCATGGTGCTGATGACCGTGGGCTTTGGGATGCTGGCGCCACCGGTGGGCCTGAACGTGTATGTCGTCAACGGCATGGCCAAGGACGTTCCCCTCTCGGAAAGCTACCGGGGAATCACCCCCTTCCTGATCAGCGACATTGTGCGCACCCTGCTGCTGCTGTTCTTTCCGGGTATCTCCCTGTATCTGGTGTCCGTGCTGACCTGAGTGGCATCGTGCAATTGGCCTGCAGGGTTCACAATGCAGGCTGATCCCCCTTCCAGCGATTCACCACATGCCCGCCCCAACCATCCGCCATTGCAAGCGTTGCGGCAGCGCTGTGGCCTACCGGGTTCCCGACGATGGCGACACACGCGAGCGCGCCGTCTGCACCGTCTGCCAAACCATTCATTATGAAAACCCGCTCAATGTGGTTGGGACAGTACCGGTCTGGCAGGACCAGGTGCTGCTGTGCAAGCGCAACATCGAACCCCGCTGGGGCAAGTGGACCTTGCCGGCAGGATTCATGGAGCTGGGCGAGACCACCTCGCAAGGTGCTGCCCGCGAAACCATCGAAGAGTCCGGCGCCCAGTTCGAGATGGGGGCGCTGTTCACCGTGATGAGTGTGCCCCGGGTGGGTCAGGTGCACCTGTACTATCGGGCGCAGCTGACCAGTCCGCGGTTTGCCCCGGGGCATGAAACTCTGGAAGCCCGGCTGTTCCACGAAGAGGAGATTCCCTGGGAAGAGCTGGCCTTCCGCACCGTGCGTGAAACCCTGATGCGCTACTTCGAGGACCGCCGTCGCGGCCACTTTGCCACGCACGCCTTTGATATCGAATAAGCTGCGCTCAACAGCCCGGCCGCGGCGACCTGCCCCTTGCAGCCCGAACTCACACGTCGATGGCGGCAGCCGAACCGGCCCGCTTGCGCAGTTCGAACTTCTGGATCTTGCCGGTACTCGTCTTGGGCAGTTCGCCGAACACCACGGCACGCGGCACCTTGAAGCCGGCCAGGTGCTGCTTGCAGTGGGCCACGATGTCCTCGGGCGTGACCTGGACGCCGGCCTTGAGCTCCACAAACGCACACGGCGTTTCGCCCCAGCGGGCATCAGGCTTGGCCACGACGGCCGCGGCCAGCACGGCCGGATGGCGGTAGAGCACATCTTCGACCTCGATGGATGAGATGTTCTCGCCGCCCGAGATGATGATGTCCTTGCTGCGGTCCTTGATCTTGATGTAGCCGTCAGGGTACTGCACCGCCAAGTCGCCGCTGTGAAACCAGCCACCGGCGAAGGCTTCCTGTGTGGCCTTGGGATTCTTCAGGTAGCCCTTCATGGCGATGTTGCCGCGGAACATGATCTCGCCCATGGTTTCTCCGTCCCTAGGCACCGGCTCCATGGTCCCCGGGTTGAGCACGCGCACATCGCGCTCGAGGTGGTAGCGCACGCCCTGGCGGGCGTTGAGTCGGGCACGCTCGCCAATGTCCAGATCATTCCAATCCTCGTGCTTGGCACAGACGGTGGCCGGGCCATAGACCTCGGTCAGGCCGTACACATGGGTGAGATCAAAGCCCATCTGCTCCATGCCTTCGATCATCGAAGCCGGTGGCGCAGCGCCCGCCACCATGGCCTTCACGCCCGCAGGCACGCCGGCCTTCATTGCGGCCGGTGCATTGACCAACAGGCCGTGCACGATGGGTGCGCCGCAGTAATGCGTCACGCCATGCTGGCGGATGGCCTCGAAAATGGCCTGCGGCTCCACCCGGCGCAGACAGACATTCACGGCCGCCCGCGCGGCCACTGTCCAGGGGAAGCACCAGCCATTGCAGTGGAACATGGGCAAGGTCCACAGGTAAACCGCATGCTTGGGCATGTCCCATTCGAGCACATTGGAAATCGCATTCGTTGCAGCGCCCCGGTGGTGGTAGACCACACCCTTGGGATTGCCTGTGGTGCCGCTGGTGTAGTTCAGGGCGATCGCGTCCCACTCGTTGGCGGGCAGGCTCCAGGCGAAGTCCGGATCGCCCTGGGCGACAAAGGCTTCGTAGCTGGTGGAGCCGATGTTTTCGACCGGGCCGCCAAACAAGGCATCTTGCACATCGATCACCAGCAGCGGTGCCCTGGACTGGCGAAGATCCACGGCCTTTTTCATCACGGCGGCAAATTCGGGATCGACGATCACGGCCTTGGCTTCGCCATGGTCGAGCATGAAGGCAATGGTTTGCGCATCCAGCCGGGTGTTGAGGGCGTTGAGCACCGCCCCGGCCATGGGAATGCCGAAGTGCGCCTCTACCATGGGCGGCGTGTTGGGCAACATCACGGCCACGGTGTCGTTCTTGCTAATGCCCGCCCGGTTCAGGGCACTGGCGAGCTGGCGGCATCGCCGGTAGGTGGTGGCCCAGTCCTGGCGCAGTGCGCCATGGACCACGGCCAGCCGCCGGGGATAGACTTCGGCCGTGCGTTCCAGGAAAGACAGGGGCGACATCGGCGCAAAGTTGGCCGGGGTCTGGGGCAGATTCTGGTCATAGATACTGGTCATGCGGGTCTCCTCGGTATTCACTGGGGCATTAGACACCCTGGCGCTGACAGGCAATGAAGGGGAATGGGCGACAATTCCCCCATGGCCATTCCCCAGTCTTTTCTGAGCGAACTGCTTGCCCGCGTCGATGTGGTCGAGGTGGTGGGCAAGTATGTCCAGCTCAAAAAAGGCGGCGCCAACTACATGGGGCTGTGCCCCTTCCACGGCGAGAAGTCGCCGAGTTTCAGCGTCAGTCCGACCAAGCAGTTTTACCACTGCTTTGGCTGCGGCAAGAACGGCAATGCCATCGGTTTCCTGATGGACCATACCGGCATGAGCTTCATCGAGGCCGTCAAGGACCTGGCCCAGCAGATCGGCATGCAGGTGCCTGAAGAACCCCAGTCGCCCGAGGAGCGGGCCCGCGCACAGGCCGCCAAGGCCAAGTCCGACAGCCTCACCGATGTGCTCGAAAAGGCGGGCGAATCCTGGCGCGAACACCTCAAGAACAGCCCGCGGGCGATTGCCTACCTCAAGGGCCGGGGCCTGTCGGGCCAGATTGCCAAGCGTTTCGGTCTGGGCTATGCCGCCGAAGGATGGCGCTCCCTGGCCAGCGTCTTTCCCAAGTACGACGATCCGCTGCTGGCCGAATCGGGCCTGGTCATCGAGGGCGAGGACGGCAAGCGCTACGACCGATTCCGCGACCGCATCATGTTCCCGATCCGCAATATCAAGGGCGAGTGCATCGGCTTTGGCGGGCGAGTGATCGGCGAAGGCACACCCAAATACCTCAACTCGCCCGAAACCCCGGTCTTTCACAAGGGACGCGAGCTCTATGGCCTGTATGAAGCGCGCGAGGCCCTGCACAGCGCGGGCTATGTGCTGGTCACCGAGGGGTACATGGACGTGGTGGCCCTGGCCCAGCTGGGTTTTGCCAATGCGGTGGCCACACTGGGCACGGCCTGCACGCCTGATCATGTACAAAAGCTCTTTCGTTTCACCGATTCGGTGGTGTTCAGCTTTGACGGCGATGCGGCCGGCCGCCGTGCCGCCCGCAAGGCCCTGGACGGCGCCCTGCCCTATGCCAGCGACACACGCAGCATCAAGTTTCTGTTCCTGCCCGCCGAGCACGATCCCGATAGCTATGTGCGCGCCTTCGGCCAGGACGCCTTTGCCGAGCAAATCCGGCTGGCGGTGCCGCTGTCACGCTTCCTGATCGAGGCCGCCAGTGTGGATTGCGACCTGGCCACAGCCGAGGGCCGAGCCCGCCTGTCGAGCCAGTCACGGCCTCTGTGGCAATTGTTGCCCGCAGGCGCGCTGCAGCAACAGCTGCTGGCCGAATTGGCGCAAAAGATTGGACTCGATGCGACGCAACTGCATTCACTCTGGGCCCAGCAGGCGCTGAGCGACCCGCGAACAGCCCCCCCCGGTGGCGCGACCCCTGACACATCGGCCACGCGGGACTTTGCGCCTTCACGGCCCTGGGAGGGCCCTGGCCCGCGCAGCGGTGCCGGCACGGGCCGCTGGGCAGAGCGCTGGCGACGCGACAGCAGCGCTGTGTCCAGGGGCCCGCGAACCCTGCCGGCCAGCCGGGCCGACCACGCCGCTCGATTGCTGCTGGCCAATATGGCCCTGTGGGAGCACCTGGCCGGCGAAGACCAGGCCATGCTGTGCGAGTTGCCGGCCCCGCATGGACCGCTGTTTGTCTGGATGGAATCGCAGTTCCATGAACACGGACCGCTGGGTTGGTCGAGCCTGCGCAGCCAGATGCAGGCTCAGCCCTTTGCCGATGATGCCGATCGCTGGATGCAGCACCACACCCTGCACGCCGGCCTGGAGGGCACGCCCCCCGATGTGCTGGAGTCGCGCCAGGAGTTGCGGCAACTGCTCAACCTGATGCTGATCGATCGCCTCAAGCAGCTTGAAACTGAAGCCCTGGCCCTGGCCCAAAGCGGCCAGGATCCCGAGGCCCTGCAGCGCTACAAGAGTCTGGTCGAGCGGCGCCGGGAGTTGTCAGCCGCATCGGGCTGAGGGCCAGGCCGGTTCATTTGCCCACCAGCTGATTGAGTTTGTCGGCCTCGAAGGCTTCGGTGCGGTGGGCGTCGCCGGGCATCGGCACCTGTTGCCGATCGCACAGCTGCTCGAGGGCCTGCCACAAAAGCGTTATCTGGTGTTCCTGGCTGGCCGCGTGGTCGATCAGCCCGCGCAGGGCCTGGCTCAGCGGATCGTCGTTTTGCGTCACACCATAGGCCGAAAAGCCCATCTTCGAGGCCGCCTCCTCGCGGCGGGCGTCCTGCTCGGCCTGGATGATGCGGGCCGGATTGCCCACGGCGGTGGCCCCGGCGGGTACCGGCTTGGTGACTACCGCATTCGATCCCACGCGCGCGCCGTCACCCACCTCGAAGCCGCCAAGCACCTTGGCGCCCGCTCCCACGACCACATCGCGCCCGAGGGTCGGGTGGCGTTTGGCCCCCTTGTAGAGCGAGGTGCCGCCCAGCGTCACCCCATGGTAGATGGTGCAGCCATCGCCAATCTCGGCCGTCTCGCCAATCACGATGCCCATGCCGTGATCAAAGAACACTCGGTTGCCGATACGGGCGCCCGGATGGATTTCGATACCGGTCAACCAGCGCGAGACATGCGATATGAAGCGCCCCAGCCACTTGAACCCGTAGCGCCAGCAGGCATGCGCCCAGCGGTGCAGGACCAGCGCATGCAGACCCGGATAACAGGTCAGCACCTCCCAGGTGCTGCGCGCGGCCGGGTCACGCTCGAGAATGCACTGGATATCGGAACGAAGGCGGGAAAACATGACGGAAGTCTATCGTTTACGCCGGCTGGCCTCGGTCATCGCCTTGGCCACCCCGCGCAGGATGTGGATTTCCTCCGTCTGCAACCGGGCCCGGTTAAAGAGCTGGTTCAGACGCGGCATGAGCTTCTTGGGCGAGGCCGGATCCAAAAACCCGATCTCGGTCAGCGCCTGTTCCCAATGCCCGAGCATGCCGGCCACCTGCTGCGCATCGGCCAAGCCGGGTGTTGCCAAGGCGCTCGGGATCGGGAACCCTCCCAGCGCCATGCGCCATTCATAGGCGATCACCTGGATGGCAGCGGCCAGGTTGAGCGAACCGAAATCCGGCGCCGTTGGGATCGACAACGCCACATGGCAGCGGTAGACATCCTCGTTTTTCATGCCAAAGCGCTCGCAGCCAAAGAGGAAGGCCACCGAAGGCGCTTGAGCGCAGGTGGCGTCGGATGCCCAGTCTTCCGGGCCAGGTGATCCGGGCCGGGGCCGGGACGCGCCGGTCATGTCTGCCCCCTGCTGCGCAGGCGCGGGCGTGACCAGATGGGCAAAGTGATCGCGCGGACTGCGCGTGGGCGGCCCAAAATCGCGTGGCGTCATGGCCGTGGCACACAGATGCGTCATCCCCTGCAGAGCCTCGTCGAGGTGATCCACCACCCGGGCGCGCTCGAGCACATCCAGTGCGCCGCTGGCTCTCTGGATGGCTTCCTGCTTGCGCAGCACATTGGGCCAGCGGGGCCTGACCAGCACCAGGTCCTCGAACCCCATGACCTTCATGGCCCGAGCGGCCGCCCCCACATTGCCGGCATGACTGGTCTCGATCAGGATGAAGCGGGTCTGCATGGGGTGATTGTCCCACCGGCGGCCATCACCCCGGGGCGGGCTTCGTCAGGTTTTCGTGGGAAAATCGGCCATCGCCCGGGTGATCGTGCCCGGCCCCGAACCGGTTCTTAACAACGCATGTCTTCCTCACTCCATCCCATGCTCAACGTGGCCATCAAGGCTGCGCGCGCCGCTGGCGCCATCATCAACCGCGCTGCGCTGGATGTCGAAGCCGTGCGCATTTCGCAAAAGCAGGTCAACGACTTCGTGACTGAAGTCGACCATGCCAGCGAGGCCGCCATCATCGACACCCTGCTGACTGCCTACCCTGACCACGGTTTTCTGGCCGAGGAGTCGGGCAACCAGCATGGCAACCCGGACGCCGACCACATCTGGATCATCGATCCGCTGGACGGCACCACCAACTTCATCCATGGCTTTCCGGTTTATTGCGTGAGCATCGCCCTGCAAGTGCGTGGCCGTATCGAACAGGCCGTGGTGTACGACCCCAGCCGCAACGATCTGTTCACGGCCACCCGGGGACGCGGGGCCTACCTCAATGACCGACGCATCCGGGTAAGCAAACGTGTGCGGCTGCAGGAATCGCTGATCTCCACCGGCTTTCCTTTCCGTCCCGGCGACAACTTCAACCATTACCTGCTGATGATGGGCGACGTGATGCAAAAGACCGCCGGCCTGCGCCGACCGGGCGCCGCCGCGCTCGACCTGGCCTATGTGGCGGCCGGTTTCACCGAGGGATTCTTTGAAACCGGTCTGTCGCCCTGGGATGTGGCCGCCGGCTCGCTGCTGGTCACCGAGGCTGGCGGACTGGTGGGCAACTTCACCGGCGAGTCCGACTTTCTCGACCAGCGCGAGATGCTGGCCGGAGCGCCGCGCATCTACGGCCAGCTGGTGCCCCTGCTGCACAAGTACAGTAAATTTGCCGGCGCCGGCGAGAAGGCCGAAGTGCGCGAAGCCTCGCGCAAGCTCAGCGCCCTCAAGCGCGGGGAGGCTGTCGAAGCCAGCCCTTGCGAAGGTCCGGCCGCGGCGGACAGCCAGGCCCCGTTCTGACACGCTGCGACCATGGCCGATGCGCCCGACCTGAGCGCCCACACGCCCATGATGGCCCAGTACCTGGCCATCAAGGCGGAGTTTCCCGACACCCTGGTGTTCTACCGGATGGGCGACTTCTACGAGCTGTTCTGGGACGATGCCGAAAAAGCCGCCCGCCTGCTGGACATCACGCTCACCCGGCGCGGACAGTCGGCTGGCCGGCCGGTGCTCATGGCCGGGGTGCCCTTTCATTCGGTCGAGAGCTACCTGTCGCGACTGATCGGGCTGGGCGAATCGGTGGCCATTTGCGAGCAGGTGGGCGATGTGGCCTCGGCCAAGGGTCCGGTCGAGCGCAAGGTAGTGCGGGTAGTCACCCCCGGGACCCTGACCGACACGGAACTGCTGCGCGAAAAATCCGAAGCCCTGCTGCTGGCCGTACATCAGGGCAAAAAGGCCCGTTGCGGCCTCGCCTGGCTGAGCGTGACACAAGGCGTGATTCACCTGGCCGAATGCGCCAACGACGAACTGGCCGACTGGATGGACCGCATCGGTCCCGCCGAACTGCTGGCCAGTGCGGGCATGACCCAAGGCTTTGAGGAGCGGCTGCGCCAGATCCGCGCGCAGCACCGCGGCACGGGCCTGTCGCTGGCCCTGCGGCCGGAGTTCCAGTTCGATGCCGGTCTGGGCCAGCGCATGCTGCTTGAACAAATGCAGGCCGCCAGCCTGGCCGCCTGGAACGCCGACACGCTGCACGAGGCCCATGCAGCCGCCAGCGCGCTGCTCACGTACGCAGAGCACACCCAGGGCCGCAAACTTCCCCACGTGCAAAGCCTGCGGGTGCAGCGCCCGGACACGCTGATCGACCTGCCCGCGGCCACCCGCCGCAACCTTGAACTGGTGCAGACGCTGCGCGGCGAAGACGCGCCCACCCTGTTTTCGCTGCTCGACACCTGCATGACGGGCATGGGCAGCCGCATGCTCAAGAGCTGGCTGCTCAGCCCGCAGCGCGAGCGCGCCCAGGCGCAGGAGCGGCTGGACGCCATTGCCCAACTGCACAGCAGTGGTGCCTGGAGCACGCTGCGCGAGCAGTTCAAGGGCACCAGCGATGTGGAACGCATCACCGCCCGCACCGCGTTGCGCCAGGTGCGTCCGCGCGAACTGGTGGCCCTGCGCCATGCGCTCGAACGCGCGCAGCTGCTGGCCCAGACCCTGCAATCGCTGGTCCCCCCGGAGGGCGCGCTGCTGTCCCGACTGTCACGCTGGCTCACCCCCCCCGCTGGCTGCGCCGCCTTGCTGGCGCAATCGCTGCTGCAAGAGCCGGCCGCGCTGGTGCGTGACGGGGGCGTGATCGCCCCGGGGCTGGACGCCGAGCTCGACGAGCTGCGGGCCCTCCAGTCCAACTGCGACGGTTTTCTGCTCGACCTGGAAACGCGCGAGAAGGCCCGCACAGGCATCCCCAACCTGCGCGTACAGTTCAACAAGGTACATGGCTTTTACATCGAGGTCACGCAAGGGCAACTGGACAAGGTGCCCGAGGACTACCGCCGCCGCCAGACGCTGAAAAACGCGGAGCGCTTCATCACACCCGAGCTCAAGACCTTTGAAGACAAGGCCCTGTCGGCGCAGGAGCGGGCACTGGCCCGCGAGAAGTGGCTCTATGAAAGCCTGCTTGACCAACTGCAAGTCTTTGTGCCGGCCCTCACCGGTCTGGGGCAAGCCATGGCCGGACTCGACGCGCTGTGCGCACTGTCCGAGCGCGCCATCACCCTGGACTGGTGTGCGCCCGAATTCACGCGCGAACCCTGTATCGAGATCCGCGCCGGGCGCCATCCGGTGGTGCAGGCGCGGCTCGCCGAGCTCTCCGGCGGCAACTTCATTGCCAACGACACGTTAATGGGCCCGAAACAGCGGCTGCAGATCATCACCGGCCCCAACATGGGCGGCAAGTCGACCTACATGCGGCAGGTGGCACTGATTGTGCTTTTGGCCAGCATCGGCAGCCATGTGCCCGCCAGTGCCTGCCGCCTGGGCCCCATGGATGCCATCCACACCCGCATCGGTGCGGCCGACGACCTGGCCAATGCCCAATCGACCTTCATGCTGGAGATGACCGAAGCCGCGCAAATCCTGCACAGTGCCTCCCCGCACAGCCTGGTGCTGATGGACGAGATCGGTCGCGGCACCTCCACCTTCGATGGTCTGGCGCTGGCCAGCGCCATTGCCACCCATCTGCACAACAGGGTGCAGTGCTTTGCCCTGTTTGCCACCCACTATTTCGAATTGACCGAGTTCCCGGCCACACACCCTGCGGCTGTGAACATGCATGTCAGTGCTGCCGAGTCGGGCAGCGACATTGTGTTCCTGCACGAGATCCAGCCGGGCCCCGCCAGCCGCAGCTATGGCGTGCAGGTGGCCCGCCTGGCGGGCATGCCCGCCGCCGTGCTGAGCCACGCCCGCCATGCGCTGCAGGCACTCGAATCGGGCGCGCAGGATGCCCGTGCCCAGGTCGACCTGTTTGCGCTGCCGCCCGAAACCGAAGCCAGCGGCCCCAGCGCCGTCGAGGCAGCTCTGGCCCGGATCAACCCGGACAGCCTGAGCCCGCGTGAGGCACTCGATGCCCTGTACAGTCTGCAGCGTCTGCTGCCCAGGAAGTGAGCCATGACCTATTGCGTCGCCATCAAGACCCGTGCCGGCCTGGTGTTCCTGTCGGATTCGCGCACCAATGCCGGACTCGACCAGATCAGCACCTTCCGCAAGATGATCATTTACGAAAAGCCGGGCGACCGCTTCATGACCCTGTTGTCGGCCGGCAATCTGAGCATTTCGCAGTCAGTACGCGAAGTGCTGCAGATCGAAAAGCTGGTGGAGCCGGGTCAGGACGAGCCCCTGACGATCTGGAACGCCACCAGCATGTTCGACGCCGCCCGGGTGCTGGGCTCGGCGGTGCGGCGGGTGCATGAACGTGATGCCGTTGCACTGCGTGCGGCCGGGGTGGAGTTCAATGTGTCGATGATCTTCGGTGGTCAGATTGGCCAGGAGGGCATGCGCCTGTTTCAGGTCTACTCACCGGGCAATTTCATCGAGGCCACCGAAGAGACGCCCTACTTCCAGATCGGTGAATCCAAGTACGGCAAACCGGTGCTCGACCGCGTGATCACCCCCCATACACCGCTGGACGAGGCCGCCAAATGTGCCCTGGTCTCGATGGACTCGACCCTCAAGTCCAACCTGTCGGTAGGACTGCCGCTGGACATGGTGGTCTATCAGGCTGGCCGGCTGCAGACCGACCGCATCATGTGCATCGACGAACACAACCCCTATTTCCGCATGCTGCGCACGAGCTGGGGCGACAAGCTGCGGCAAATGTTCGACAGCATCGAGGACCCGATGTGGACGGGTGGCGCCACCGAGGTGCCGCTGATGGTGCCGGCAGCCCGCAACACGCTGCTCAAGAAAATCACCACTCCCGACGAAAAACTCATCTAGACATGCTCGGGCGCATCATCTTCTCGCATGGCAACAGTTTTCCCGGGGGCACTTACCGCCTGGTGCTCGAAAACCTGCGCCAGCGCGGATTCGAGGTGCATGCCATCGACAAATACGGCCACGATCCGCAGTACCCGGTGACCAACAACTGGCCGCATCTGGTGCAGCAACTGGCCGATTTCGCCAGCGTTCGGCAAACCGACGGCGAGCCCGCCTTTCTGGTTGGCCACTCCCTGGGCGGCATCCTGAGCGTGATGTGCGCGGCGCAAAACCCCGCATTGGCACGCGGGGTGCTGCTGCTCGATGCACCGATCCTGGGGGGATGGAAGGCCACCACGCTGGGCCTGGCCAAACGCACACAGCTGGTCGGCGCACTTTCACCCGGCCGGGTGAGCAAAAAGCGCCGCGACCACTGGCCCAGCCGGACTGCGATGCTTGAGCATCTGCGCCACAAGCGCAGCTTTTCGCGCTGGGATCCGGGGGCGCTCAATGACTATATCGATGCAGGCAGTGTCGAGCGCAACGGGCAGCGCTGGCTGGCCTTCGACCGCGATATCGAAACGCAGATCTACAACACCTTGCCCGACCACATGGAGCGTCTGCTGCGGCGCCAACCGCTCAAATGCCCGGTGGCCTTCATCGGCGGCACCCATTCGGCCGAGATGCGCCAGGCCGGCATGGACTTCACCGACAAGGTCACCCGCGGCCGCATCATGATGCTCGACGGCTCGCACCTGTTCCCCATGGAAAAGCCCCTGGCCACAGCCGCGGCCATCGAGGCGGCACTGCGCAACTTCATGCCCTGAAACACCTTGCACGACCATGCAACAGCACGTCACCCCCGAACTTCGCCAGTGGATCATCGAACAGGCCACCACCGGTTTCCCGGCCGAATCAATCCTGCAGTCCATGAAGCAGGCCGGCTGGGCCGAGGACACGGCCATCCAGGCCCTCGAGGACACCATGAAGGGCTACCTGCAGGGCCTGCAACAGGCCAACGGCAAGTCCTTGCAAGTGGCGACCCGGTTTCCCTTTATTGACCTGGAGGGCCGCCCCCGCGAGCTGGACCTGCAGGATCGCCGGGTCCAGGTGCTGGCCAGCGTGCGCCAGCCCCAGGTGGTGGTGATCGGGGGTCTGCTGACCGAGGAGGAATGCGATGCGCTCATCGCAGCAGCGCAGCCGCGCATGCAGCGTTCACTGATCGTGCAGACCAGCACCGGTGGCGACGAGGAAAGCCCCGACCGCACCAGCCGCGGCATGTTTTTCGAGCGCGGCGAAAACCCGGTGGTTGCCCGTGTCGAGGAACGCCTGTCGCGCCTGGTGGGCTGGCCGGTGGACCATGGTGAAGGCATGCAGGTGCTGCACTACCGCTGCGGTGCCGAGTACAAGCCGCATTACGACTATTTCGATCCGGACGAGCCGGGCACTCCCACCATTCTCAAGCGCGGTGGCCAGCGCCTGGCCACGCTGGTGATGTACCTCAACAACCCGGCGCGCGGCGGCGGCACGGTGTTTCCCGACCTCAAGCTTGAAATCGCGCCCCAGAAAGGCAGCGCGGTGTTCTTTTCCTACCCGGTGGCGCACCCGGCCAGCCAGAGCCTGCACGGCGGCGCACCCTTGCTCGAGGGTGAAAAATGGGTCGCCACCAAATGGTTTCGCGCCGGGGTGTTCACCTGAGGACTCAGGCGCCCCAGTGCACCCAGCCCATGGTGCTGGTCATCAGCACCACCAGGCCAAACACAATCCGGTACCAGGCAAACACCTCGAAGCTGTGGGTTGAGATGAAGCGAAGAAGCCAGCGCACGCACACCCAGGCGCTGATAAAAGAAACCAGCAGGCCCACACCGAACATCGGCAGATCCTGCACACTCAGCAAGGCCCTTTCCTTGTACAGGCTGTAGGCACCGGCGCCGATGAGTGTCGGAATCGCGAGGTAAAACGAAAAGTCCGTGGCGGCCTTGCGTGACAGGCCCAGCAGCATGCCCCCGATGATGGTCGCACCGCTGCGACTGGTGCCCGGGATCATGGCCAGGCACTGCACCAGCCCGACCTTGAGGGCGTCGCGCCAGTGCATGTCATCCACACTGTGCACCCGGACCATGGAGGCTGGCCGTCGCTCGGCCCACAAAATGATCAGGCCTCCGACGATAAAGGTGGTGGCCACCACCTCGGCCGTGAACAGGTGGGTCTTGATGGCCTTGCCCAGCAGCAAACCCATCACCACGGCCGGCAGAAAACCGATCAGCACATTGCGGGCAAAGCTTCTGGCCTCGGTGCTGTGGGGCAGACTCTGCAGCGTGGCACGCAGCTTGGACCAGTAGACCATGATCACCGCCAGGATAGCGCCGGTCTGGATGGCGATCTCGAACACCTTGGCCTTGTCGTCATGAAAACCCAGCAGGGTCCCGGCCAGAATCAGATGTCCGGTGGACGATATCGGCAGGAATTCGGTCAGGCCTTCGACCAGGCCCATGATGGCGGCCTTGAGCAGCAACGGTATGTCCACAATCACTCCGCAATAACGAGGCGCGATTATCGCCGCTGGCCAATGCCCGGCACGACCTAAAATCGGGTCCATGACCTCTCCCACCCCTCCAACGACCCTTGCCAGCGAGCACAAAGCCAGCAACTTCCTGCGCCAGATCATCGAAAAAGAGCTGGCTCAAGGCACTTATGCCAGCCGTCGCTGGGCCGGCAGCCCGGGCGACGCCGCCCACCACGCCCAAGGCGAGTCGGACCCCGCCAAAATCCGCACCCGTTTCCCGCCCGAGCCCAACGGCTACCTGCATGTGGGCCACGCCAAAAGCATCTGCATCAACTTCGGCCTGGCGCGCGAGTACGGCGGCGTGTGCCACCTGCGTTTCGACGATACCAACCCCGAAAAAGAAGACCAGGAATACGTCAACAGCATCATCGACGCCGTCAAATGGCTGGGCTTTGACTGGGCGCAGATCGGCCAGGCTCCGGGCAGCGCAGCGCCCTACCAAGCGAGCGACTATTTTGACTTCATGTACCGAGCGGCCGAATACCTCATCGAAGCCGGCTACGCCTATGTGGACGAGCAAACTGCCGAAGAAATGCGCACCAACCGCGGCGACTTCGGCAAACCGGGTGTGGACAGCCCCTTTCGCAGACGCACACCCGCCCAGAACCTGGCGCGCTTTCGCGAAATGCGAGACGGCAAACACCCCGACGGCGCCATGGTGCTGCGCGCCAAAATCGACATGGCTGCGCCCAACATCAATATGCGCGATCCGGCCATTTACCGCATCCGCCACGCCGAGCACCACCACACCGGCAACACCTGGTGCGTATACCCCATGTACACCTTTGCGCACCCGATCGAGGACGCGCTCGAGCAGATCACCCACAGCATCTGCACGCTCGAATTCGAAGACCAGCGCCCGTTTTACGACTGGCTGCTCGAGCGCCTGATCGAAGGTGGCTTGCTGGCCAGCCCGCCGCCCAGGCAGTACGAATTTGCCCGCTTGAACCTCACCTATGTGATTACCAGCAAGCGCAAGCTGGCGCAGCTGGTCAATGAAAAGCACGTGAGCGGCTGGGACGACCCGCGCATGCCCACCATCCTGGGTTTGCGCCGCAGGGGCTACACGCCTGAAAGCCTGCAGCTGTTTGCCGAGCGCATCGGTGTGAGCAAGAGCGACAGCTGGATCGACTACAGCACGCTTGAAGGCTGCTTGCGCGAAGACCTCGAAGCCCAGGCCGCACGCGCCATGGCCGTGTTGGAGCCCCTCAAGCTGGTGCTGACCAACTGGGACGAAGTGATGGGCGCCGGCGTGACCGACACCTGCAGCGCGCCGGTGCATCCGCACCACCCCGAGCGCGGCCAGCGCAGCTTCCAGATCGGCCGTGAGGTCTGGATCGAACGCACCGACTATGAAGAAACGCCCCCCAAGGGCTTCTTCCGGCTGTTCCCCGGCAACAAGGTGCGCTTGAAGTACGGCCACGTGATCGAATGCACCGGCGCCGAAAAAGACGCACAAGGTCAGGTCACCCAGGTCTTGGCCAAGCTGATCCCCGACACCAAAAGCGGCACCCCCGGCGCCGACAGCGTCAAGGTGAAGGGTGTCATCACCTGGGTGGGCGCCGACGATGGCGTGGCCGCCGAGGTGCGCCTGTACGAGCGCTTGTTCAGCGACCCGCAGCCCGATGCGGGCGGCAAAGATTTTCTCGCCTGCCTCAACCCCGACAGCTTGCGGGTGGTCACGGCCTATGTCGAGCCATCACTGGCGCAGTGCAGTGGGGACACCCGCTTTCAATTCGAGCGCCACGGCTACTTTGTGTCGGATCGCATCGACCACGTGCCCGGCAGCCAACCCGTGTTCAACAAGGCCACGGGGCTGAAAGACTCCTGGGGCAAATAAAGCTTACTGAACCGGGCCTTTGAGCGCGGCCGGCATGGGCAAGGGCATGACGGCAATGCCCTCCTCTTGCAGCGCTTCGGTTTCTTCGCGGCTGGCCTGGCCGCGGATGTTGCGCTCTTGCGATTCGCCGTAATGAATCTTGCGCGCTTCGTCGGCAAATTTTTCACCCACGTCTTCGGTGTTGGCCATCACGTGCTGGACCATTTGCAGCCAGGCAGCTTGCAATTGCTGGGGCGCCAGACTGGCCACCTCTTGGGATGCAGGTGCACTACCCTCTGAGACGGCAGGGGTTGCCAGTTCGCGCTCTTGTGACTTGTCACCGCGTGCAGTGGCCAGGTTCAGCCGAGGTGCACTGAGCTTCTTGGTGATGTCGCGATCGCCGCACAAAGGGCACTCCACCAAGCCACGGGAAAGCTGGCCCTGGAAGTCTTCTTCCGAGGCAAACCAGCCTTCAAAGGCATGCGAATGGGTGCACTGCAGGTCCAGGACTTTCATGGTTGGAATTATGGCCCAGGAAGAGATTTCAGCGCATCAAGCCCAGGACAAGTCCCAAGTGCCGGCCAGGACGTTTTGCAGCCACAGGGCCGCCGTCAAAGTCTTGGCATCGGTCACTTGGCCCTGACGACACCAGTCCAACAGTTCTTGGGGCGTGGCGGTGAACACCTCCAAAAATTCCTCGTCGTCGAGTTGTCGGGGCCCAGCCTGCAAACCGCGCGCAAACCAGATCTCGATGAACTCGGTGGAATAGCTGATCACCGGGTGCAACACCCCTGCCCGCGCCCACTCGCGCGCGGTGTAGCCGGTTTCCTCGAGCAACTCTCTGCGCGCGCAGGTTAAAGGTTCCTCGCCTGGGTCCAGTTTGCCCGCCGGAAATTCGATCATCACCTGTTGCACGGGGTAACGGTATTGGCGCTCCAGCACCACACGGCCATCGTCGAGCAGGGGAATGACCATCACCGCGCCCGGATGCACCACATACTCGCGCGTGGCCTCGCGCCCGTTGGGCAGGCGCACCGTGTCGCGAAAGGCATGAAGAAAACGACCCTGAAGGAGCTCCACGCCGTGCAGGCGTTGCTCGATCAGGGCCTTGTCATCCATGACGGATGAGGACGGCGTCTCAGCTGCCCAGTGACTGCACGATGGCCTGGGCGCACAAGGCCATCAGCCCGCCCGGCAACAGGCCCAGAATGAGGATCAGCGCGCCGTTGATGGACAGCACCACGCGCACATCGGGAGCTGCCGACACCGTGGTGGCGGTCAAGGGCTTGTCGAAGTACATGACCTTGATGACGCGCAAGTAGTAGAAGGCGCCAATCAGCGACATCATCACGGCAAAGATGGCCAGGGCCACAGCGCCAGTCTGGCCTGAAGCCACCAGGGCCTGCAACACCGACAGTTTGGCATAGAAGCCCACCAGCGGGGGCACGCCGGCCAGCGAAAACAGGCACACGGCCATCACGCCAGCGTACAAGGGGCTGCGCTGGTTCAGGCCAGCCAGGTCTGCAATTTCTTCGCTCTCGAAGCCTTCGCGGGCCAGCAGCAAAATGACGCCGAAGCTGGCCAGCGTGGTCAGCACATAGGTGATCACATAGAACATGGCCGAGCTGTAGGCATTGGCGGCCGAGGCGGTGTTGCCATTGACCACGCCCGACAGCAAGCC
>CAYMMK010000023.1:16039-29933 GCA_964391575.1 uncultured Limnohabitans sp. | reverse complement strand
TGTCCGTTGCGCATCACCAGCACTTCATCGGACATGTAGCGCACCACCCCAAGGTCGTGCGAGATGAACAGATAGCTCAGGTTCAATTCCTTCTGCAGATCCTTGAGCAGGTTGAGCACCTGCGCCTGCACCGACACATCGAGGGCCGAGACGGCCTCGTCGAGCACCACCACCGACGGGGACAGGGTCAGGCAGCGGGCAATGGCAATGCGCTGGCGCTGACCGCCGGAAAATTCGAACGGGTACCGCGACACCGCAGCCGGGGGCAAGCCGACACGCTCGAGCCACATCTGTGCCCGGCGCAGCCGTTCGGCCCGATCAGCACCCAGGCCGTGCAACTGCATGGGCTCCTGCAGGATGTCGCCCACGGTCATGCGGGGGTTGAGGGAGGCATAGGGATTTTGGAACACGATCTGCATGTCGCGCTTGTAGGGTGCAAACTCGGCGGCTGACATCGACAGCAGGTCCTTGCCATCACACACCACCTGACCGGCCGTGGCCGGCTGCAGGCGCAGCACACACAGGCCGGCCGTGGTTTTGCCCGAGCCCGACTCGCCCACCAGACCGAGAGTCTTGCCGGGTTCGAGCACAAAGCTGAGGTCTTCCACCGCTACAAAAGGTTGTTTGCGAAACAAACCGGTCTTGCGCTGGAACACCTTGCGCAGGTGCTGCACCTCCACCCGCGACAGCGGTTTGCGCAAGCGCTGGTCGCCGGTAGGGGTCAACACGGCCGGAGCCTGGGTGCCGCTGAGTCCACCGAGTTTGTCCTCGACCGTCTGCAAGCGCTGACCGGCGGCCGTCAGCCCAGGCCGGCACGCCAGCAAGGCCTGGGTGTAAGGGTGCTGCGGCCGGGTGAAAATGTCCTGCACCGATGCCGCTTCCTGAATCTGGCCGTGGCGCATCACGATAGCCTCGTCGGCCATCTCGCCCACCACCCCGAGGTCATGGGTGATGAACAGCATGGCCATTTCCCGCTCGCGCTGCAGTTGCTGCAGCAGTTCCATGATCTGGCGCTGCACCGTCACGTCCAGCGCGGTGGTCGGTTCATCGGCGATCAGCAGCCGGGGCCTGCAGGCCAGAGCCATGGCGATCATGACCCTTTGCTGTTGCCCACCCGAGAGCTGATGAGGGTAGGCCCTCAGACGTTGCCCGGGATCGGGAATGCCGACTTCACGCAGCAGGGCTTCGGCCCGCTGCTCGGCCTCCTGGCCACGGATTTGCAGATGCTGGCGCAGCACCTCGGTGATCTGGTCACCCACCGTGAAGACCGGGTTGAGCGAGACCATCGGGTCCTGAAAGATCATGCTGATCTGGTGTCCGCGGATGGACAGCCACTGGGCATGGGTCAGGCCGTGAAGTTCGCGGCCATCGAATCGGATGGAGGTCTGGTCGCCGTAAACCACATTGGGACCATCGAGCAGCCCCAGCAGCGACATGGCCGACACCGATTTGCCACTGCCGGACTCCCCGACCAGCGCCACGGTGCGCCGGGCGGGCACATCGAAACTGACATCCTGCACCGCATGGGTGGTACGGCCGGCACCGGTGCGAAAACGCACATCCAGGTGACGCACCTGCAGCAGTGGCGAGCTCTGGCTTTCAGTCATTGGCTTCTCCTTGCTGCACGATCCGGGGGTCCAGGGCATCGCGCAAGGCATCGGTGAGCAGCGACAGCGCCGTGACGAAGATCGACATGGCCAGGGTGGCCGAGAGCAGTTGCCACCACTTGCCCACCAGCAGGTCGTTTTGGGCCTCGGTCAACATGGTGCCCCAGGAAACACCATCGACCGGCACGCCAAAGCCCAGGTAGGACAGGATGACTTCGGCCTTGATGCAGGCCACAGTCAGCAGCGAAAACTGGACCAGCAGCACATGGCTGACGTTGGGCAGCACATGCACAAAGATCTGCCGCCAGGCTGAAGCACCAATCGCTTCTGCCGCCCGCACATATTCGCGCTGTCGCTGCTTCATGTATTCACCGCGCATGAGGCGGTAGACGCCGGTCCAGCTGGTCAGGCCCAGAATCAGCACGATGGCCCATTCGCCCTTGGTGCCCAGCACCGCCGCAATCGCCAGAATGAGCAGAATGGAGGGTATGGCGTGAATCACGTTGTAGACCCAGTTGCCCAGATCGTCCACCCAGCCGCCAAACCAGCCGGTCACGGCGCCCAGCACCGCCCCGATCAGGGTGGCCAGCAAGGCGGCTGACAACCCGACCAGAATGCTGGTCTGCGCGCCCTTGATGGTTTTGGCCAGCACATCACGGCCCCATTTGTCGGTGCCCATCCACAGTGTGGCATCGACCAGTCCGGGGGTGGCCACGGTCAGGCGACGGACGGCCTGCTGGGCCTGGGCCAATTCGTCGGCAATCGGGTCGGTGATGTCAGTGGCCGTGGGCGGACGGTCCTGACGGCTGTGCCGTCCGATGGACTGGGCGGCGGCCTCCAGGTCGGCGCCGATCGGGTCCTGGATATCGGTCTCGGTGGCCTTGCGGACCTGCGGTGCCGCACTGCCCTTGGCCTTGGCTTCGGTGGGTGCCGGGGCCCACCAGGCAGGCGGTGCATTGGACGGGCCGACTTCCAGATTCCAGGTGAGCGCAATCACTCCCGCTGCACTGGCCAGGCACATCAGCAAACCGACCATCACCACCACGGCGCTGATCACGCCGAAACGGTCAGCACGAAAGCGACGCCAGGCCAGTTGCCACATGTTGCGACCGGCCTCGTCTGCCAGGCCGCCGGGCAGGCTTGCCACGGCGCTCATTTGAGCACCACCCGGGGGTCGGTCACCTGGTAGAGCAGGTCACCGATCAGATTGAAGATCATGGTTGCGATCGCGAGGTAAATGGTGGTGGCCTTGATGACCGGAAAGTCGCTACGCTCGACCGCCAGGATGATTTCCCGACCCATGCCGGGAATGCCGAAGAAGCGCTCGAGCAGAAACGAGCCCAGCAACAGGGCCGGCAGGTTGGCTACCACGAAGGTGATCACCGGAATCATGGAGTTGCGCAGCACGTGCACAAACAGCACCCGCCGGCGGGACAGGCCCTTGGCATAGGCGGTGCGTACGTATTCCTGGCCCATCTCCTCAATCACGAAACTGCGAAACAGACGGGTGTTGGGTGCAATGCTGACCAGCAGGCCCAGCAGGATTGGCAGGGGCGCATAACGCGTCAGGTTGGTCCACAGATCATCCGACCAGCCCTGCACCGGAAACAGCCCCCAGCGGTAGGCCAGCACGTACTGGCCCAGAATGATGAAGACCAGAATGGAGATTGACATGGCGGTGGTGAAAACCACCATCGTCACCCGGTCCACCAGACCGCCTCGGACCCAGGCCAGCCAGACAGCCAGCGCCAGACACAGCAGCGTCTCGATGACCAGCAGCGGCAGCAGCAAGGTGATGGTGGCCGGCAGCCGGGACAGAAACAGCGAGGACACCGACTCTCCGCTGGTCCAGCTGTTGCCGAAATCAAAGGTGACCACCTGCTTGATGAAGATCCACAGCTGCACCCACAACGGCTGGTCCAGGCCCAGTTCGCGCCGGATCGCCTCGATCTGGGCATCGTTGGAAAACAGGCCCGCCAGCACATACGCCGGATCACCCCCCACCCAGTTGAAGAGGAAAAACACCAACAAGATCACCCCCAGCAGGGTGGGCACCATCTGCCACAGTCGACGCAGTACATAGGCTCCCATGGACGTCTCCTCAAGGCTTGCGCAGATCGAGGTACTTCCACTCGGTCAGCAGCAGGGGATGCTTGCGGTACCCCTCCACATGGGCATGGTGGATGCGGGTGGCGATCGAGGTGGAGCCGGGTGCCACCACCCCATAGACCTCGATGAGCCGGTACATGTTGCGCAGGGCACGGGTGCGTTCAGGTCCGTCAGGCAGGCGCTTGAGTTCTTCGAAATACCGGTCGTAATCGGCGTTCTCGAAACAGGCGTAGTTGTTCTGGCCGATGGTCTTGGATGACAGGATCTTCATCACATACTCGGCGTCGGACGAACGGGTCCAGCCCAGGGCCCAGGAGGGAATGGCGCATTGCTTGCCCTGCTTGAGCATTTCAGGGAACTTGTCTTTCTTGACCTCCAGGCGAACGCCAATGCGGTCCAGCGACTTCTTCCACAATTCGTCACGCTCGCGGTCCACCGAAGAGGTGGACGAGAACATGGTGAAGACCAGGGGCTTGCCATCCGGGTGGGTACGCCAGCCATCCTGCCCTTTCTTGTAGCCAAAACGGTCGAGCAGGGCATTGGCGAGCGCCGGATCGAACCGGTTGATGCTCTGGTACTCGGGGTCGTGCCCCGGAATCACGGGCGCCACCATCTGCTGGGCAGGAATGGCCTGGCCCTTGCGAATGACCCGGATCTCCTCTTCGATGTCGTAGGACATGATGATGGCCCGGCGCAAGGCGATTTTTTCCTTGGACAGGCCCCCGATGACCGGATCGCGCATGTTGAAAAACTGGTAGCGGATGTCGGGTTCGACCGAGCGGTAAATGCCCGCCCCGGCCTGCTCGAACTCCGGCAGGAGACGGTTTTGGGAATCCAGCGCCTTTTCAATGAAGGCCGCGGGAATGCCCAACACATCGATCTGCTTGCTGCTGAAGGCCAGCCACAGGGACTGGGGCTCTTCGATGATGCTGATCTCGACCTTGCCGATCTGGGGCATCTTGCGGCCCTGCATCTGGCGGACCACTTTTTGCTCTTTGGCGTCGCCCTCGGGAGCCTGGAAGTTCCACTCGAAGGCCGGGTACTCGGGGTTGGCCTTGAGGATGATCTTGGAGCCGCGCACCCAGCGATCGAGCATGTAAGGGCCGGAGCCGACCGGGTTGGCCATGATCTCTTCAAAGCCGAATTGCTCCACCACTTCACGGGCCATGGCCCCGGCATAGGGGTTGGTCAGCAGGGTCAGCAGGTTGCGGTCCGCCCGCTTGAGGCGGATGTGCATTGTGTAGCGATCCGAGCTGTAGATGCCTGGGTGCTTGGTGTCGTAATTGAAGCGTGCACCCGGTGCCGACGCGGCCTTGTGGGATTCCTCAAAGCCCACGATCCGGTCCACCAGGTCAGAGAACTGGGGCGAGCGGCTCTGGGGATCAGCATGGCGCAGCAGGGTGTAGACGAAGTCCTGCGCGACAACTTCACGCTTTTTCCCCTTGAAGACCGGGTGTGGTGCGAAATACAAGCCCGGGCGGATCTTGAAGGTGTAGAGCGTGCCATCTTCGGTGATCTCGGGCATGGCCGCAGCCGCATCGGGCACCACCTTGTTGGGCTTGGCCATCCAGTCGTAAGTCACCAGCGACTGAAAAATGGCAGCGGTGACCGTGTTGGAGTACACATCGTTGACCCGAACCGGATCGAAACCGGTCTCGGCCACCGGAAAGGCCACACGCAGAATCTTGTTGAGGTCGGCCGGATTGCGGCTCTGCGCCGAAACCGCAGAGCTCCACAGGCCGATCAGGATCAGCACAGACCCCACCAGGGTCAGGGACCTTTTGAAAATGAATGGCATCACATCTGCTCCCTGAAAACGGATCAAGTCTGGGTTCACGCAAGCAGTGCGCCCGCCCGTGCGACGAGTCACTCGCCCCACACATCACGCGCAACAAACCGAAAATGGTCACCAGACCTTAAACAAAAGGCCCCGCAAGCGGAGCCTTGAAGACACCACGCCGGACGGCCACAAAGGCTGTCCGGCGACAGTGACCCTCAGCGGATGACCGCAAGCTGCGAACGCTGTCCGCCTTTGTAGGTGTAGAGCGTCAGGGCCCCGTTCTTGATATCGCCCTTTTCATCAAAGGCGATGTTGCCGGTCACGCCCTTGTAGTTGATGCTTTTGAGCGCAGGCAGGTACTTGGCCGGATCGGCCGAGTTGGCATTGACCATCGCGGTGGCCATGACCTTGACGGCGTCATAGACATAGGGCGCATAGACCTGCACGTCGGCATTGAACTTGGCCTTGAAGTCGGCGCGGAACTTGTCCATGCCCACTTTCTGCTCGCCTTCGACACCACCAGCCTCGGCACAGAAGACCGCATCGTCTTTCATGGCGTCGCCCGCCAGTTTGGCCAGTTCGGCCGTGCAGATGCCGTCGCCGCCCATGAACTTGGCGTTGATGCCCAGCGACTTCATCTGGCGCAGCATCGGGCCGGCCACGGCGTCCATGCCACCAAAGAACACCACATCGGGCTTCTTGGCCTTGAGCGTAGTGAGGATGGCGTTGAAATCCGAGGCCTTGTCGGTGGTGAATTCATGACCCACGATGTTCCCGCCGGCCGCCTGCACAGCCTTCTTGAACTCTTCGGCCACACCCTGCCCGTAAGCCGTGCGGTCATCGATCACGCCGATGTTCTTGCCCTTGAGGGTTTCCACGGCGTAACGGCCCAGCGTACCGCCCAGATGCACATCATCAGCCACAACACGGAACACGCCCGCATAGCCCTGACGGGTGAATTTGGGGTTGGTGGCCGAGGGAGAGATCTGGGGGATGCCCGCCGTGTTGTAAAGCTGCGAGGCAGGAATGGAAGTGCCTGAGTTGAGATGACCGATCACGCCATTGACCTTGGCGTCCACCAGTTTCTGGGCAGCGGCCGTGCCCTGCTTGGGATCGGCGGCATCGTCTTCAGGCAACAGTTCGAACTTGGCGGTTTTGCCACCGATTTTCAGGCCGGCCGCATTGAGCTCCTCAATGGCCATGCGGGCGCCGTTCTCATTGTCCTTGCCCAGGTGGGCGATGGGGCCGCTGACCGGGCCGACATGGCCGATCTTGACGACCTGCACATCACCCCCGCCACCAGCGGCCTGCTCTTTTTTGCCGCAGGCCGAGAGGGCCACGGCCACAACGGCAACAGCCACAAGGGAAAGCTTGCCCGAGAATTTGTTGATCATTTAAAACTCCGAGTTCATTGAAGAATTTCCCAGACGGGAGAGCTCGTAAGATAACCGAAATGTGGCCCAGACGGGCTCGGTAAACACCCTAAAGCCGGAGAATTTCAGTCCGAAGGGCTGGATGGAGGACGATGAAGCCCTTCGCGAAGAACGGTGCGAACGGTTTCCTGCACGAGCTGCTCGATGCCCGGCTGCAGACGTGCCATGATCTGTTCGGCCAAGGCGTGCAGGTGTTGGCGGTCCTGCAGCCTGCGCTGTAGCTCTGACAACAGGCCTTCGGGTAACACCTGTGGGGCCAGGGGGGTATCCAGCAGGGGAATCTGGCCCTGGGGGACCGGAGGTTGATCCAGAATGTTCACTGGGCCTCTCCTGAAAGATCATGGCGCTCGAGGGTGTAGCCCCGTTCGGTGTAATGGCGCCAGCGATCCCGGGCCAAGCGGCGTGATTGAGGGTCCTGGTCCACAATTTCAATCAGTCGCGGCCAGGCCTCAAAGCCGCGGGGGACTGTGGCCCCCAGATTGATCAGCAGCGGATCGGCAGCTTCAACGACGGCCATGTCGGGGGCCAGGGTGATGGCGGCCGGATTCTCGGTCTGGTCCGCCCAGCGATGGGGAAGGAAGTCCACGGAAGAAAATGTCCACAAGGCCTGATCGAAGGCCTGCAGGAGCGGGGTTTCTCCGGTCACCACCATGGAGTGACCCTGTACGCGGGCCTTTCGAACGAGCCGGCAGGCATGGGTCAACTTGTCCTGCACGTTGAAGTGAAACTCGATACGCGTCATGGCCCAGCCCCCGGACGCTCAGGACTGGCCCAACAGGTAATGAACCAGCAAGGCCACCGGTCGGCCGGTGGCTCCCTTGGCGGCACCGCTCTTCCAGGCGGTGCCGGCAATGTCCAGGTGGGCCCAGGGGTACTGGCTGGCAAAGCGCTGCAGGAATTTGGCAGCCGTGACCGAACCGGCAGCCCGGCCGCCGATGTTGGCCACATCGGCAAAGCGGGATTTCAGGCCCTCGGCATAGGCATCGTCCAGGGGCATTCGCCAGCACAAATCACCGCTGTCTTCACCGGCTTGATGCAGGGCCTGGGCCAGTGTGTCGTCGCTGGCGAAAAGGCCCGATCGCACCGCACCCAGGGCAATCACGCAGGCTCCGGTCAGGGTGGCGATATCGATCACGGCACGGGGCTTGAACCGCTCGGCGTAGGTCAGGGCATCACACAGAATCAGTCGGCCCTCGGCATCGGTGTTGAGAATCTCGATCGTCTGCCCGCTCATGCTGGTGACAACATCGCCAGGTTTGACCGCCAGTCCGTCGGGCATGTTCTCGGTTGCCGGAATCAGGCCCACCACATTGATGGTCGGACGCAACTCGGCGAGTGTGCGGAACACGCCCAACACACTGGCGGCACCACTCATGTCGAATTTCATCTCGTCCATTTCCGCGCCGGGCTTGAGCGAAATGCCGCCGGTGTCGAATGTGATGCCTTTGCCCACCAGGACCACGGGGGCCTTGGACTTGGCCGCACCATCGTAGCGCAGGACGATGAATCGCAAGGGCTGGGCCGAGCCCTGGGCCACCGCCATGAAGGCTCCCATGCCCAGGCGGCTGACCTCTCGCAGACCCAGCACTTCGCATTTCATGCGCGCACCTTTGGCCAGGGCACGGGCGGCTTCGGCCAGATGGGTGGGCGTGGCGTGGTTGGGCGGGCGGTTGGCCCATTCCTTGGCCAGTTCAATGCCGGCCATCAGTGCCTGGGCCTGTGCAATCGCCGGCTTGAGCCGGGCGGCGGGCTGGGTGCTAAAAAACCGGACTCGCGTGAGGCTGCGGGCCGACGGCTTGCTCAGTGTGGTGGTGTAGCTGTAGCTGCAGTCGGCCAGTGCCATTGCCCAGGCCTGCAAGGCTTCGGCCTGAAGACTCTCGGGAACCACCACCCCCAGGGTGCGAGGCTTGATGCCCTTGATCTGGTTCCATGCAGCCTCGGCAGCTCGGCGGCCATCGGATGGTCGACCCTGACCGACATGCACCACCACCAGCAGGGGCGCGTGGACTCCTTCGCAGCCATAGCTCACCAGCACCTGCCCGGGCTGGTCCTCGAAGTGCTGATGCTTGCGTGCCGCCGACACCCTCTGGGCCACCGCATGAAGCGGGCTCAGGCCTTGCGCGGGCCAGAGCACCACCAGGGCATCGACTTTTTCGGACAACACTTTGTCCAGAGAACGTTGCAGGATTTCAAAGTTCATAATGCATCTTTTCCTTTGGCCTGATGTTATTCGATTCTGCACTGCGCAAGGACCTGTCCCGCACTTTCGGGGCGGCCGTCACGGTCTTGCTGACCATCGTGGTGACCATTTTGCTCATCAAGACCCTGGGGCTGGCCTCACGCGGCAGGGTCAACCCTTCAGAAGTGCTGCTGGTGCTGGGGCTGACGGTACTGGGGCAAATGACCACCATCCTGGCCCTGTCCCTGTTCATCACGGTCGTGGCCACCTTCTCGCGCATGCATGCCGACAGCGAAATGGCCATCTGGCATGCCAGCGGGCGCGGGCTGGGTCATTTCCTCTTGCCGGTGCTGCGCTTTGCCTGGCCGGTGATCGTGGTCATCTTTGGTCTGGCTTTGGTGGTCTGGCCCTGGAGCAACCGGCAGGTGCAGGACCTTCAGCAACGCTTTCAACAGCGCAATGACATCGAACGTGTCGCCCCGGGGCAGTTTCAGGAATCGGCTTCCGGCAGCCGGGTTTTCTTCATTGACAAGCACAATCCGGGCGACCCGATGGGACTGAATGTGTTTGTTTACAGCCAGAATGAACCCTTCAGGGGCGTCACCACGGCCCGTCAGGGACGCGTGGAGATCCGGGATGAGGACAAGGTGCTGGTACTCGAAAATGGCCAGCAGGTGCTGCAGGATCTGCGCACTGGAGAGCTCAGGGTGATCGGCTTTTCCGATTACGAACTGGTCATCGACCAGCAACCCTCGCTGGTGCAGAGTGGTCACAGCACCCGCAGGCTGCCGACCCTGGATCTGATGCGCCTGGCCGAGCGAACCCATCTGGGCGAATTGTCATGGCGTCTGGGTCTGGGTTTGGCCGCCCTCAACCTGCTGCTGCTGGGCCTGGCCATGACGGCCTTCAACCCCCGGGTCGGCCGCAGCTACCACTTGGGAATGGCCCTGTTTGCCTTTGTGACCTACTACAACCTGATCAATGTCGGCCAAAGCTGGATTGAAATCGGCAAGGTCGGGTTCGGGTCTTACATGGCTGGCCTTCACGGAGGCTGCGCGATGCTGGCCGGACTCTGGCTTGTGGCACGGCATCAACGATGGCATTGGCGCCGGCTGTGGCCCGGCACGGCGGCCCTCCCCTCTGGAGCACGATCTTGAACACGGTACGCCGGCTGGTGCACGGTGAAATTTTGCGGGCAGTGCTGTTCGTGACTCTGGCGTTTGTCTGCCTGTTCGTGTTCTTCGATCTGGTGGAAGAAATGCAGGTGACCCAGCGCTACGGGCAATCCGGGTACGCAGTGCAACACGCCATGCTGGTGGTGGCCTTGCGCATTCCGACCCACGTCTATCAGCTGCTGCCCATCAGCCTGCTGATCGGCAGTATCTACGTGATGGCGCGGCTGGCGCAGAGCTCCGAATTCACGGTCCTGCGCACCGGCGGACTGGGCCCCTGGAGGGCTTTGCACATGCTGCTGATGCTGGGGCTGCCCTTCGTGATCGCCACCTTTTTTTTGGGGGACTACCTGTCCCCGCTGGCCGAAAAAAACAGCCAGTTGCTCAAGGCGCGCTACCTGGGTCAGATCAGCAGCGGACAGACGGGCGCTTGGCTCAAGGAAAAGGTGGACGATAGCTATCGTATCGTCAACGTCCGCGGGCTCGACAAGGAAGCGCAGATGCAAGACATCCGAATTCAGGCCTTCAACGCCGCCGGTCAGCTGCAATCCATCACCCAGGCCGAGGCCGGCAGCTTCAGGACCGACCACTGGCAACTGAGCAACGTCCAGACCCTGCGGCTCGTGTACGAAAACAACAATGCCTGGCAGGCAGGGCATGAAACAACAGCCCGACTGGACTGGCCCACCGGCATCACCGCCGACATGGTCTCGGCCGCACTGGTGCGACCCGACCGTATGAAGACCTGGGACCTTTTCCAGTACATCAATCACCTCAGTGCCAATGCCCAAAGCGCCCAACGCTATGAAATCGAGCTTTGGCGCAAACTGATCTATCCGGTCAGCTGCCTGGTGATGCTGACCCTGGCCCTGCCCTTTGCCTATCTGCACTTCCGCTCGGGTCAGATCGCCGGGCATGTGTTTGCCGGCGTGCTGGCCGGCATCAGTTTTCATTTGCTCAACAACCTGTTCGGGCATGTCGGCAACCTTCAGAACTGGTCTCCCATGCTCACCTCCCTGACCCCTTCCCTGCTCTACAGCATGGTGGCCCTGGCCACTTTCTGGTGGCTGGTCCTGCGCCGATGAAACCCCCCAGTGCCCTTGTCCTGTTTGCCCACGGTTCCCGCGATCCGCAGTGGCATCACCCCCTGTTGGCGATTGCCGAGCGGGCTCGCCTCTGCGCACCCGGCCTGACGGTGCGTTGCGCCTACCTGGAGCTGACCGAGCCCGATCTGCCCTCCACGGTGCAGGCTCTGGCGGCTGAAGGTGTCGGGCACATCCGCATCGTGCCCATGTTCCTTGGCGTGGGCCGTCATGCGCGCGAGGACCTGCCGGCGCTGGTGCAGGCCTTGCAAACGAGCCACCCCCAGCTCCAGCTGGAATTGCTCTCCCCCGTTGGAGAGCAGCAGGCCATCCAGCTCCTCATGGCCCAATGGGCGGTCGATGGACTTGAATCGATTAATCAGCCATAAGAGCAAGGTTTGATATAACCTCAGGGTATGAACCTGCACCAATTTCGCTTTGTTCAAGAGGCTGCACGTCGCAATCTCAACCTGACCGAGGCGGCCAAAGCCCTGCACACCTCGCAACCCGGCGTGTCCAAGGCCATCATTGAGCTCGAGGATGAGCTGGGCGTGGAGATCTTTACCCGCCATGGCAAGCGCCTCAAGCGCATCACCGAGCCAGGCCAGGCGGTGCTGCGCAGCATCGAGATCATCCTGCGCGAGGTGGGCAATCTCAAACGCATCGGCGAGGAGTACAGCCGACAGGACCACGGCACTCTGTCCATCGCCACCACCCACACCCAGGCCCGCTATGTGCTGCCTGTGCCCGTGGCGCGTCTGCGTGAGACCTACCCGCAAGTGCACATCAGCCTGCACCAGGGCGCCCCCGATCAGGTCGCGCGCATGCTGCTCGATGAAACCGCCGAGATCGGCATTGCCACCGAATCGCTGTCGGGCTACGCCGAACTGGTGAGCCTGCCCTGCTATGAGTGGCAGCATGTGCTGGTGCTGCCCTGCGCGCACCCACTGGCGCGAACGGGCCAGCGGCTGTCGCTGGAAGACCTGGCGCGCGAACCCCTGATCACCTACCACCCATCGTTTACCGGACGCACGCGCATCGACCAGGCCTTTGCCACCCGCAAACTCAGCCCGCGGATTGTGCTTGAAGCGATCGACTCGGATGTGATCAAGACCTATGTCCGACTGGGCCTGGGTATCGGTATCGTGGCCGAAATGGCGGTGCGTGACGATCCGGCCACAGACTTGGTGGTTCGTCCCCTGGCCGATCTGCTCGGACGCAATGTGGCCCGGGTGGCCTTCAAGCGGGGGGCCTATTTGCGTCAGTTCGTGCTTGAATTCGCCAGCATGCTGGGCGAACGCCTGAGTCCAGCCCTCATCGCCCGGGCACTGGACGGACACGCCACCGATTTCGAACTCTGACCCACACCCCACCATGAACGCCCGCAGCCCTGTCTTTCCCTCCAAAACCCCCCGCATGGGCACCACCATCTTTACCGTGATGTCGGCTCTGGCCGCCGAAAAAGGGGCGGTGAACCTGGGCCAGGGTTTCCCGGACTTTGATTGCGACCCGCAACTGCTCGCCCATGTTGGCGATGCCATGCGCGAGGGCCTCAACCAGTATCCGCCGATGACAGGCATAGCCCCCCTGCGCGAGGCGATGTCGGCCAAGATCGAGGCTCTGTACGGGAGGCCCTACGACCCGGTCACCGAACTGACCGTGACCGCGGGCGCCACCCAGGCCATACTGACCGCCATCCTGGCCATCGTCCACCCAGGCGACGAGGTGATTGTTCTCGAGCCCTGTTACGACTCTTATGTCCCGAACATCGAACTGGCCGGGGGTGTGGTGGTGCGGGTGCCCCTCACACCGGGCACCTTCAGGCCCGACATGGACCGGATTGCATCGGCCATCACCCCGAAAACCCGCGCCCTCATGATCAACTCGCCGCACAACCCCAGCGGCATGGTCTGGAGCCGGGAGGAAATGCTGCGTTTGCAGGACATCCTTGCCCCCACCGATGTGCTGCTCATTTCCGACGAGGTCTATGAGCACATGGTGTATGCGCCCCGACAGCACTGGAGTGCTTCGTCCTTTGAGGGTCTGGCTGCGCGCGCCTTCGTGGTCTCGAGTTTCGGCAAGACCTACCATGTGACGGGCTGGAAAATCGGCACGGTGGCAGCCCCCGCGTCACTGAGCGCGGAATTCCGCAAGATCCACCAGTTCAATGTGTTCACCGTCAACACCCCGATGCAGCACGGTCTGGCGCGTTTCATGGCCAACCCGGGCCCCTACCGGGATCTGCCGGCTTTCTACCAGCGCAAACGCGATTTGTTTCGCCAGGGCCTGGCCCGCACCAAATTCAGGCTGCTGCCGGGCGAAGGCACTTATTTCCAGTGCGTCGACATCAGCGCGCTGGCGGTGCCGGAAAAAAACCTCGGTGAAGCCGAATTCTGCAAATGGCTGACCCGCGAAATCGGCGTGGCAGCCATCCCGCTGTCGGCCTTTTATGGCAGCGGGTTCGACCAGAACGTGATTCGATTTTGTTTCGCTAAAAAAGACGAGACGCTTGAGCTGGCTCTCCAACGGCTG
>CAYMMK010000023.1:0-15939 GCA_964391575.1 uncultured Limnohabitans sp. | reverse complement strand
ACCCGGCACGGACAGACAGCCTTCCCAGTCGAGGTCCTCTTGCGGACCCAGCGGCGCGATCACCGGGTTGATCAGCACCGTCGGCGGCACCAGTTCGCGGTCGGGATAGCGCGGATTGACCACGGTGCTGCCAAAAATCACCACTTGCAGGTTGACCCCGATTTGAGGCGCGGCAAGGCCTGCACCGTGGGCCGCTGCCATGGTCTGGCGCATGTCTGCAAGCAGCGCTTGAAGCTCGGGGGTATCGAACACCTGCACCGGCTCGGCCTGACGGAGCAAACGGGGATCGCCCATCTTGAGAATTTCGCGAATGGTCATGGCTTTTCTCCTTTGAGCAAGGTCGCAAGCCCGGCCTCATCGAGCACCGGCACACCCAACGCCTGGGCCTTCTCGAGCTTGCTGCCAGCCTCCGAGCCCGCCACCACATAGTGGGTTTTCTTGCTCACCGAGCCGGACACTTTGGCCCCCAGGGCTTCGAGCTTGTCTTTGGCCTCGTCGCGGCCCATGCCCGACAACGAGCCGGTCAGGACCACCGTCAAACCCGCCAGGGGCATGCCTGTGGGGGCCAGGGCCTCGCCCTCGGGCCAGTGGACGCCAGCCGCGCGCAGGGCCTGCACCACCTCGCGGTTGTGCGGTTGGGCGAAAAAGGTGTGGATACTGTGCGCCACCGTCGGCCCCACATCGGGCACCTGCAGCAGCGCATCCTCGCTGGCGGCCATGAGGGCTTCAAGCTGGCCGAAATGACGCGCCAGCGCCTTCGCGGTGGCCTCGCCCACATGGCGAATTCCCAGGCCGAAAACAAAGCGAGGCAAGGTGGTCACACGCGACCGGTCCAGGGCTTCGAGCAGGTTGCGGGCAGATTTTTCGGCCATCCGGTCCATGGCTGCCAGATCCGCCCCTTGCAGGCGGTAGAGATCGCCCAGGTTGCTCACGCGTCCGCAGTCGACCAGCTGGTCCACCAGCCTCTCGCCCAAACCTTCGATGTCCATGGCGCGGCGCTGGGCGTAGTGCAAGATCGCCTGTTTGCGCTGGGCCGGACAGTACAACCCGCCGGTGCAGCGCCAGTCGGCTTCCCCCTCCTCGCGCTCGGCCGCACTGCCGCACACCGGGCACTGGCGGGGCATGGCAAAGATCTGCGACTCATGCAGCCGTTTACCGGGGACCACCGCGACGACTTCGGGAATCACATCGCCAGCGCGGCGCACGATGACCGTATCGCCCACCCGAACGTCCTTGCGGCGGGCTTCATCTTCGTTGTGCAAGGTGGCGTTGGTGACCGTCACGCCCCCCACAAACACGGGAGAGAGTTTGGCCACCGGGGTGAGCTTTCCCGTGCGCCCGACCTGCACATCGATGGCCAGCACCTCGGTCATTTCTTCCTGCGCCGGGTACTTGTGCGCCACGGCCCAGCGTGGTTCACGGGTCACGAAGCCCAGTTGCTGCTGCAGCGACAGATCGTCAACCTTGTAAACCACGCCATCAATATCGAAAGGCAGGCTGTCGCGCAAGGCTGCCATGTCCCGGTGGAAGGCCACCAGACCATCGGCACCCAGCACCCGGGCCGTTTGCGCCGCCACCGGGAAACCCCAGTCGCGAAGCTGGCTCAGCATGTCGAACTGGCTGTTCCAGGGCAAGGGGTGTCCATCCTGGACGACAACTTCGCCCAGCCCGTAGGCAAAGAAGCTTAAGGGGCGGTCGGCGGCGATGCCGGAATCGAGCTGGCGCACAGCGCCAGCAGCCGCATTGCGGGGATTGACAAAGGTTTTTTCGCCCTTGGCGCCGGCAGCGATACGTTGGCGCTGTCGTTCATTGAGGGCTTCGAAATCGTCGCGACGCATGTAAACCTCGCCTCGCACCTCCAACACCGGCGGCACCTGCAGGGGCAGACGCAACGGCACCTGACCGATGGTGCGCACATTGTGTGTGACATCCTCACCGGTTTCCCCATCACCGCGTGTGGCTGCCTGTATCAGCACCCCGTTTTCATAGCGAAGACTCATGGCCAGTCCATCGAACTTGAGTTCGGCCGTATAGCCAACCGGGGGATCCGTGTCCTGCAGCCTGAGTTCTCGGCGAATGCGTGCATCAAAGGCCTGTGCCCCGCTGGCCTCGGTGTCGGTTTCGGTACGGATGCTCAGCATGGGCACCGCATGGCGCACGGAAACAAACGCATCGAGCACCTGGCCGCCCACGCGCCATGTGGGCGAGTCGGGTGTCACCCATTCGGGGTGAGCCGCTTCCAGGGACTGCAACTGGCGAAACAGACGGTCATACTCGGCATCCGGAATCTCGGGTGCGTCGAGTGTGTAGTACCGGTAGGCGTGGTAATGGATCTGTTCACGCAGCCGCGCAATCAGTTGCCGATCGTCAGTGGCTGAAGTGGCGCGACCCGCGCCAAACAGATCCGCGGTCGACATTTGCCGTCAGGAAAACAGACGCCGGGCCAGCGCCGAGCCGGCATGCAATTCACGCTGTGCCAATGCGCCATACAGATGCTGCAGATCGCGGGCAATCTGTTCCTGGACCGCATCGGTGAGGACCTGGCCTGCGCCGTCGGTGATCACCCCCTCCATCTGCTCAGCCAGGATGCGGGCCGTATCCCGCATGCGGGCAAAAGGCTGCTCCTCGGGTGGTACCTGGGGGACATCCAGGCTGATGATCAGGCTGCGTACCGCGGTGCGTTCAGGATCCTCGGCCAGGGCAGCCTGGGTGTCAAAGCTCAGCGACAGCAGGGGCGGAAAACCGGGCGTCTGCGAGGCAACCACCATCCGCCCGGGCATGGCGCCCGCCACAAAACCCAGGCGACTGACGTGCTGTTGGATGAAACCCGGGCTCCAGGCGGCAGACCGCGCCACCAGGGTAAAGCTCAGCTGTGCGTCATGGGCGCTGGCAAACTGGTCCAGCTCGCGCGCCCGCGAGACTTCCTGCAGCATGTCGGTACAGACTACCGATCCTCCCAAAGCCTCGGCCAGAGCCTGGGTCTTGACGACGAATTCCGAATACTCGATCTCGTTGATCGCCCCGACCCGATTGGCCAGCTGCACCCCGCATTGGAGGACGCTGTAACGCCCCCCCACCACAACGGGTTCCCAGTGGCCACGATCGACGCTGCAGCCCTCGACCGAAAACGGCTTGGTGCCCACCCTGCGCGTCGAAGGCATGGCGGCCAGCACCGCATCTCCACTGACCGGGTGGTCCAGCTCCAGTGAGGCAATACTGTCGATCAAGGCATCCAGCTGGGCTTTGCGCTCGGGCTGGGGTAACGCTTCAAGGGACTGCTGATCCTCCCGCTCCTCATTGGCGGTCACGGGCTCGCTGTTCGGCGGGGCCGGTACAGGCGGTTGCGCCCGACGTGGCTCCAAGCGTCGCGACTGCCATCGGCTGTAGCCCCACACCCCCAGCAAGGTGGCCAGTCCCAGTCCGATCATGCCGATCTGGAAATTGCTCAGATTCATGTTCAGGTCTTTCAGCTGATTTATGTCATCGAGACGGCCGATTCCATATCCACGGCCACGATGCGCGAGACACCCTGCTCCTGCATCGTGACGCCGATCAGTTGCTGGGCCATCTCCATGGCAATCTTGTTGTGGCTGATGAAGAGGAACTGGGTTTGCTTGCCCATGCTGGACACCAGTCGGGCATAGCGCTCGGTGTTGGCATCATCCAGCGGTGCGTCCACCTCGTCGAGCAGACAGAATGGCGCCGGGTTGAGCTGGAAAATGGCAAACACCAGCGCAATGGCCGTGAGCGCCTTTTCGCCCCCCGAGAGCAAATGGATGGTCTGGTTTTTCTTGCCTGGCGGCTGGGCCATGACCTGCACCCCGGCGTCCAGAATCTCCTCGCCGGTCATGACCAGGCGCGCCTGCCCGCCACCGAACAATTCGGGGAACATACGGCCAAAGTGGTGGTTGACCTGCTCGAAGGTCGAGCCCAGCAGTGCTCGGGTTTCGCCGTCGATTTTACGAATGGCATCCTCAAGGGTGTTCATGGCGTCGGTCAGATCGGTACTTTGGGCGTCCAGAAAGGATTTGCGCTCACGTGCGGTGCCAAGCTCATCGAGGGCTGCGAGATTGACGGGACCCAGGGCCAGGATTTCGCGCTGGATGCGATCAATTTCTCCTTGCAAGCCCCACAACCTGACTTGCCCGTTCTTGATCGAGGCTTCAATCGCCTGCAGATCGGCCTGCCCATCGGCCAGCAGCTGGCTGTACTGCTCAAGTCCCAGCCGGCAGGCCTGCTCCTTGAGCTGCAGATCGGTGATGCGCTGTCGCAAGGGGTCAAGCTCGCGCTCACACAATAGACGGCGTTCGTCACTGGCGCGCAGTTTGGCCGTCAGATCGTCATAGGCGCTACGCCGGGCGGCCAGATGCTGTTCTCGCGAGAGTTTCAAGGTCAGCGCGTCCTGCAGGCCGGCCTGTGCGGCGGCATCGCTCAGCCGTGCCAACTCGTCACGCGCCCGGATGGCTTCGGCGTCGAGGTCACGCATCTGCTGGGCGGCAGTTTCCACCGTTCTTTGCAGTTCACCCTGGCGGGCCAGCAGACTGCGCTGCGAAAAGACGGCCTCCTGGGCCTGACGCTCCAGACTGCGTTGCTGCTCCCGGCATTGCGTGAGCTTGCGCTCGGCCTCAATCACCCGGTCGCCTAGCTGGGCTTCACGCTCCTGGGTGTCGGCCAGTTGCATGTCCAGATCCTCGAAACTGGCTTCAGCCAGCAGTCGCCTCTCCTGCAGGCTCATGAGCAGGGCATCGACTTCGGCCAGATCACTTTCAATCTGCTGGCTGCGTTCGCGCCACTGGTCGGCCAGCTGGGTCAGGCGCAACACCTCCACCTGCAGCCCATAGGCCTGGCTTTGAGCCGCCGAGGCTTCCTGCCGCACCTCCTCCAGACGCTGGCTGGCCTGGGCATAGGCCGACTCGGCCCGCACCAGGGCCGTGCGGCTTTCCTCGGCGATCAGGGTTTGGGCGCGCCACTGTTTTTCCAGGTTTTCGATGTCCTGGGCACGCGCCAACAAACCGGCCTGCTCGGTGTCCTGGGCATAAAAACTCACACTGTGGGCGGTGACGGCATGCCCTTCGGGAACGTAGACCACCTCGCCCGGTTGCAACAGTGGACGCCAGCCCAGGGCCTGGTCCAGCTCGGCAGCGGTGTAACACCCTTGCAGCCAGTCGCCCAGGAGGGCCGAAAGACCGGCGTCATGGACCTTGAGCCATTGCGAGAGGGCGCGGCAATCGGCCGGAAGACCGGCTCGGGGATGGACTTGACCTGCAGGCGGTGGCGTGAAAAAAGACAACTTGGCGGGCGGGGCATCGGCAGCAAACGCGCGCACCATGTCCAGACGGGAGACCTCAAGCGCACCGAGTTTTTCACGCAGGGCGGCCTCGAGGGCGTTTTCCCAGCCGCTTTCGATGTGAATCCGGCTCCAGAGACCCTCCAGCGCCTCCATGCCATGGCGAGCAAGCCAGGGCTTGAGCTTGCCATCGGTGCGCACCTTGTCCTGCAGGGCCTTGAGGGCATCGATACGGGCCCTCAGATCGGCCAGTCGGGCAGCCTCCTGAATGACTGCAGCCTGACGCTCGCGGCGTGCTTCATCAAGTTGAGGCACCTGGACCTGCAACTCCTGCAGCCGAGCCTCGCCGTCGCCGGCAGCGGAGGAAGCCTGGGCATACTGTGCCTGCAGCTCCAGGAGCCGTTGCTGGTCGGGTGAAACCAGTGCGGCCCGGTCGGTGCCCAACCGATCGCGTCGCTGCTGTTGCTGACGGGTTTGCTCGTCGATGCTGCGCTGCTCGGCTGCGAGCACCTGGATTTGCTGCTGGACCTGAACGACGCTGGCATGCTGCTCCCGGGCCTTGTGCTGGGCCTGTTGCCAGGCCTCTTCAAGCTCCGGCAGCGCCTGCGCCTGCTCCTCGACCTGGGCCGCCAGAGTCATGCTTTGGTCGTCGGCCACCAGCGCCTGGGCAGCCAGGTTCTCAACTTCGGTCTGCGCCTCCTGGCTGCGCTGCAGCCACTGGCTGCCCTGCTCCTGCAATTGCTCAAGACGCTGTTCGACGCGATGGCGGCCCTCCACCACAAAGCGGATTTCAGCCTCGAGGCGACCCACTTCGGCACTTGCTTCGTAGAGCTGACCCTGGGCCTGGTTGACCTCGTCGCCAGCCGCGTAATGGGATTGACGCAGTGTTTCGAGGTCAGCCTCGACATGCCGCAGATCGGCCATGCGCGATTGCAGGGCATTGAGCGCCTGGTCAACCTCCGCCTGGAGGCGGGCCTGGTCAGCCTGCGCCTCGTTGCGCTTGAGAAACCACACCTGATGCTGCTTGAGCGTGCTGTCGGATTGCAACTGGTTGTAGCGCTGGGCCACCTCAGCCTGTTTTTCAAGCTTTTCAAGGTTGGCATTGAGCTCACGCAGAATGTCTTCGACACGAGTGAGGTTCTCGCGCGTGTCCGACAGCCGGTTTTCGGTCTCGCGGCGACGCTCCTTGTATTTGGAAACGCCTGCGGCTTCTTCCAGAAACAGGCGAAGCTCTTCAGGTCGAGACTCGATGATGCGGCTGATGGTGCCTTGCCCGATGATGGCATAGGCCCTCGGGCCCAGACCGGTGCCCAGAAACACGTCCTGCACATCCCGCCGGCGCACCGGCTGGTTGTTGATGAAGTAGCTGCTGTTGCCGTCGCGGGTCAGTACACGTTTAACGGCAATTTCGGCAAACTGCCTCCACTGACCACCGGCGCGGTGATCAGCGTTGTCGAACACCAGTTCCACACTGGCCCGGCTGGCCGGTTTGCGGCTGGTGGTGCCGTTGAAAATCACGTCCTGCATTGACTCGCCACGCAGCTCGGATGCCTTGGACTCCCCCAGCACCCAGCGCACCGCGTCGATGATATTGGACTTGCCGCAACCGTTAGGGCCCACCACGCCCACCAGTTGGCCCGGCAACATGAAGTTGGTGGGTTCGGCAAAGGATTTGAAACCCGAAAGCTTGATGGAGTTGAGACGCACTGTGCAGGGGAGAAAAGGATGTTGGAATGCAGCCCCAGGGCAGGTGGTTTTGGCCTTGCGGCCGCCTGGAGCCTGTGGAAACTGCGCATCCGATATTACCCGAGCCGCACAACCCGCCTGCGGGTAACTCCGGCTGGCCCGGGCGAGCGGGTCTGCATAGACTTTTCGATTGAGTCAAACGACCGTTCGAGCCGCCTGCATGACCCCTCTGCCCCAACCCGATTTCAAACGCTTTTACCGTCACGAAGAGTTGACCCGCCTGTTGGCGGATTACGCAGCCGCCCGGCCCGACCTGGTGCACATGCAGGAGCTTGGACGCAGCCATGAGAACCGCCCGATCTGGTTATTGGCCATCACCGAAAAAGCCACCGGAGCCGACACCGACAAGCCGGCGATGTGGGTCGATGGCAATATTCATGCGGCCGAGCTGACGGCCTGTACCGCCTGCCTGTACTGGTTGCACCAGCTGCTTGAGGGTTTCGGGCAGGATCCGGCCATCACCGGCTTGCTGCGCACCCGGGTGGTCTACCTGGTCCCGCGGCTGAACCCGGACGGTGCCGAGCTGGCGCTGGCCGACAAGCCCAGGCATATCCGCTCTTCGACCCGTCCTTATCCCTGGGACGAAGCCCATATCGAGGGGCTGACCATCGAAGATGTGGACGGGGATGGACGCATCCTCATGATGCGCATCCCGGACCCGCTGGGGGGCTGGAAAGTCCATCCCCAGGAACCGCGTCTGCTCACCCCCCGCCAGCCTGGTGATTTTGGTGGCACCTATTACCGGGTGATGCCCGAGGGGACACTGCAAAATTTCGACGGGGTGCGCATACGCGTCAATCGCGATCGCGAAGGACTCGATCTGAACCGCAACTTTCCGGCCTACTGGCGGCAGGAGTTCGAGCAGCTGGGGGCCGGCCCCTACCCGACCAGCGAACCCGAGGTTCGGGCCATGGTCGATTTTGTCGTGCGCCACCCCAATATCGGTGCGGCGGTCAGTTTTCATACCCATTCCGGGGTGATCCTTCGGCCCATGGGGACGCAAAGCGACGATGACATGACCCCCGAGGATCTTTGGATGTACAAGCGGCTGTCTGAGATCGGCAGCGAGCTCACCGGCTATCCGGCCATCAGCACCTTCCACGACTTCAAGTACCACCCCAAGGAAATCATTACCGGCACCCAGGACTGGCTTTATGAGCACCTGGGTACCCTGTTCTGGACCGTGGAAATCTGGGCGCCTAACAAGGAGGCCGGCATCCTGGACTACGACTGGATCCACTGGTACCGGGACCACCCGCCCGAGGACGACCTCAAATTGCTGCGCTGGAGCGACGAGCAATGCCAAGGTCAGGCCCATGTCGACTGGCGAGCCTTCGTGCATCCCCAGCTGGGCGAGGTCGAAATTGGGGGGTGGGACCGGATGAACTTCTGGCGCAACCCCCCGCCCCACTTGCGCGAACGCGAGGCCGCACGCTTTCCGGCCTGGCTCACCCGGATCGGCCTCACACTGCCACATCTGGTGTTGCTCAAGGCCGAGGCCCAGTGCCTGGGCCCCGAGCGCTGGCGTGTACGCATGGCCGTGGCCAACGCCGGCTACCTGCCCAGCTATGTGTCCCGTCGCGCCCTTGAGCGCAAGACCGCCAGACCCTGCGTATTTGAACTGCAATTGCCAGCAGGCGCGCAGCTGATTTCGGGCCTGCCGCGCATCGAGGGGCCCCAACTGGAAGGCCATGCCCCCAAAAACAGCTTGCAAGCCTTCCTGCCCGAACGTGATGTCACCCCCGACCGGGCGATGGCCGAATGGATCGTCCAGGCTCCGGCCGGGACCACGCTGGGCCTGAGCGCCCATGCGGCCCGGGCTGGCCGGGTCAGCACCCGCCTGACACTGGCCTGAGGGATCGGCACAAACCCTTGTTGCGCCCGCACCTTCGGGCTGTCAAATTCACAACCATTCCCAGGAGGTGTGTCATGTTTCCTTTCCGTGTTCTTCCACTGGCGCTGGCCCTCTCGCTGGGCGCCGGGATTTCCGTCAGCCAGGCCCAAACCCTGCGGTGGGCCAACCAGGGCGATCCGCAAACCATGGATCCCCATTCCCAAAACGAAGCCCTGACCAATGCGGTCAACAACCATGTCTACGAGGCCCTGGTGGGCCGGGGCGACAATCTCGAGCTGGTGCCCGAGCTGGCCGAGCGCTGGCAACAAACCGGTCCGCTGACCTGGCGCATGTGGCTGCGCAAGGGTGTGAAATTTCACGATGGCGCCCCCTTCACCGCCGATGATGTGGTCTTCAGCGTCGAGCGTGCGTCCATGCCCACCTCGCAGATGAACCAGTATGCGGCAGCCATGGGCAAGCCGGTGAAAATCGATGACCACACGGTCGAGTTCAGGCTCGAGAGGCCCAATCCGGTGTTTCTGGAGCATGCCTCTTCCTTTCACATCATGAACCGGGCCTGGGCCATCAAGAACAAGGCCGAGAAACCACTGGACTACAAAAATCGAGAAGAGACCTTCGCCGCCCGCAATGCCAATGGCACCGGCCCGTTCATGCTCAGAAGCCGGGAACCCGACATCCGGACCGTGCTGACGCGCAACCCCGCTTACACCGGGGCACGCAAGGCGGTGGGCAATGTGCAGGAAGTGGTGTTCACGCCCATCAAGAGCGACCAGACCCGTGTGGCAGCGCTGCTCTCTGACGGCGTGAACTTTGTGCAGGACCCGGCCCCCCAGGATGTGCTGCGTCTGCAGCAAAATCCCGCCATCAAGGTGGTCCAGGGCATGGAAAACAGGGTCATTTTCCTGGGAATGGACCAGCAACGCGACGAGCTGATCAACAGCAGTATCAAGGGCAAAAACCCGTTCAAGGACAAGCGGGTCCGGCAGGCCATCTACCAGGCCATCGATACCGACACCCTGGTGCGCAACACCATGCGCAACCAAGCGGTCGTGACGGGCTGCATCACCCCTTCCCCGCTCGGCTGCTTTGCTGATCTGGAGCCCCGGGCCTACCGCTTTGACCTGGAAGCCGCCCGCAAATTGCTGGCCGATGCCGGCTACCCCGGCGGCTTCGAGGTGGGGATGGACTGCCCCAACAACCGGTATGTGAACGATGAGGAGATCTGCATTGCGGTGACCGGCATGCTCGCCAAAATCGGCATCAAGGTCAATCTGGCCACCCTGCCCAGGGCCAATTATTTCCCCAAGCTGGAAAAACATGACACCAGCTTCTACATGCTGGGCTGGGGCGGCGCCATCACCGACCCGCAGACCACCCTCGATCCGGTCCTTCATTCCCCGCCCACGCCCAGCTCCAAAAAAGGTCTGTACAACTACGGCCGCTACACCAATCCCAGGATGGACCAGGCCATCAACGCCGCAGCGACAGAAACCGACCCTGAAAAGCGCAAGCAGTTTGTCCGCCAGGCGCTGAGCGAACATCGCGAGCAGGTGCATCACATCCCTCTGCACCGGCAGTTCATTCCCTGGGCAGCGCGCTCGAATGTCGACCTCAAGCACTATGCTGACAATGCCGTCCGGGCCTGGACCATGACGGTGCGCTAAGGCCTGCTGCTGCCGCAACCCGTCCTGTCCGGTGCATGCAGGGTCATCCCCGATAATCCCGGGGATGAACCCCCTCCTGTCCCGGCTGCAGCCCTACCCGTTCGAGCGGCTGCGCCACTTGTTTGCCTCTGTCTCGCCCAATCCGGCCCTGCGCCCCATCAGCCTGGGCATTGGCGAGCCCAAGCACGCCACGCCGACCTTCATCATGCAGGCCCTGAGCAATGCCCTGGGCACTGGCCTGGCCGCCTACCCCGCAACCGCCGGTGAGCCTGCCCTGCGACAGGCCTGCGCAGCATGGGTCGAGCGCCGTTATGGCCTGACACTGGATGCCGCCACGCAGGTCCTGCCGGTCAATGGCTCGCGCGAGGCGCTGTTTGCCCTGGCGCAAACGGTGATCGACCCGACCCGCGCAGGCGCCACGGTCGTCAGCCCCAATCCCTTCTACCAGATCTACGAGGGCGCGGCCCTGCTGGCCGGGGCCACCGTGCATTTTGTGCCGAGCGACCCTTCGCGCAACTTTGCCCCCGACTGGGACAGCGTACCCGTTGCGGTCTGGGCTCACACCCAACTGGTGTTTGTGTGTTCACCCGGTAACCCCACGGGTGCGGTGATGCCCTTGTCTGAATGGGAGAAACTCTTTGCCCTGTCGGACCGGCACGGCTTCGTGATCGCCTCGGACGAGTGCTACAGCGAAATCTATTTCCGTGATGAGCCCCCCTTGGGCGGCCTGGAGGCCGCATCCAGACTGGGCCGGCCTTTAGACCGCCTGATCGCTTTCACCAGCCTGTCCAAACGCAGCAATGTGCCCGGCCTGCGCAGCGGGTTTGTGATGGGCGACGCGTCCATCCTCAGGCAGTTTCTGCTTTATCGAACCTACCACGGCAGTGCCATGAGCCCGGTGGTGCAAGCAGCGAGCATCGCCGCCTGGAATGACGAAGCCCATGTGGTGGACAACCGCAACCTCTACCGCACCAAGTTTGCCCAGGTGACACCAGTGCTGGCCGAAGTGCTCGACGTGCAGCTGCCCGACGCCAGCTTCTACCTGTGGGCCGGTGTGCCTGAAGGCTGGCAGGCAGATGACGCGGCTTTTGCCAAAGGGCTGTATGCACAGGAACATGTGACAGTGCTGCCCGGCAGCTACCTGGCGCGTGAGTTCAATGGCATCAACCCCGGTCGTGGGCGCGTGCGCATGGCCCTGGTCGCAGAGACTGCCGAGTGTCTCGAAGCCGCCGGGCGCATCGCCCGCTTCGTGAAACAGCATCCGAACAAGGTCCGTGCATGACCCCAGACATTTGCCTCGATACCCTGCGTCTGACCGAACAGCTGATGGCGCGGCCGTCGGTCACGCCCGACGACGGGGGCTGTATGGACATCATCACCCAGGCCCTCAAGCCGCTGGGCTTTGAGTGCGAGTTCATCGAGTCCGGACCTGACAATTTCCGCGTCCGCAATCTCTGGGCCAAGCGCCCGGGCAGCTCCACCCAAACCCTTGCCTTTGCCGGGCACACCGACGTGGTGCCCGCCGGACCGCTGGCCCACTGGAGCAGTGACCCGTTCACGCCCACCCACAGGGGCGGCAAACTGTATGGCCGCGGTGCCAGCGACATGAAAACCTCGCTCGCGGCCATGGTGGTGGCGGTGCAGGAGTTCCTGGCAGCGAACCCCAACCCGGCACTGGGCATCGCCTTTTTGTTGACCAGCGACGAGGAAGGCCCTGCAGTGGACGGCACCGTGGTCGTCTGTGAAAGGCTCAAGGCACGTGGTGAAGCCCCCCAGTTCTGCATCGTCGGCGAGCCCACCTCGGTGCAGCGCACCGGCGACATGATCAAGAACGGCCGCCGCGGCACCCTCAGCGGCAAGCTGACCGTCAAAGGTGTACAGGGCCACATCGCCTACCCGCACCTGGCCGACAACCCCATCCACCGCCTGGCGCCTGCGCTGGCCGAACTGGTGGCGATGCGCTGGGACGCGGGCAACGTCTTCTTCCCGCCCACCAGCTGGCAGGTCAGCAACATCCATGCAGGCACAGGCGCGAGCAATGTGATCCCGGGCGACTGCGTGGTGGATTTCAACTTCCGCTTCTGTACCGAATCGACGCCCGAGAGCCTGCAACAGCGACTGATCGCCATACTCGACAAACACGGCCTGCAGTACGAGCTGAAATGGACCATTGGCGGCCTGCCCTTCCTGACCACGCCCGGCACCCTGGTCGGCGCGATCCAGAAAGCGATTGCCGAGGAAACCGGTATCACAACCGAACTTTCAACCACGGGCGGCACCAGCGACGGCCGATTCATCGCGCAGATCTGTCCGCAAGTCATCGAGTGCGGCCCGCCCAACGCCACCATCCACAAGGTGGACGAGCATGTGGTGTTGACCGACATGGCACCGCTCAAGGCGATTTACCGACGTTCGCTGGAAATCCTCAACGCCGGACTCGACGCATGACCCTGCAGGAAATGGTCAGCGCGAGCGCTTTGCGGCTTGATGCGGCCGGTGTGTCTTTCGGGCACGGCACTCTCAATGCCCACGACGAAGCCGCCTGGCTGGTGCTCTGGGGCCTGGGTCTGCCACTGGACAACGAGATCGACGAACGCCCCATCACGACCGATCAGCAGGCGCAGGTGCAGGCCCTGATCGACGAGCGCATCCGCACCCGCAAACCCGCCGCCTATCTGACCGGCGAAGCCTGGCTGCAAGGGGTACCCTTTGATGTCGACGAGCGCGCCATCGTGCCGCGCAGCCTGATCGCCGAAGTGCTGGCCGATGGCACGATTGACGCCTGGCTGAGCGATCAGACCCGCTGCGTGCTGGACCTGTGCACCGGCAATGGCAGCCTGGCCGTGCTCTCGGCCCTGGCTTGGCCCGAGGTGCAGGTCACGGGGGCTGACATTTCGATCGACGCACTGGCCGTGGCTCGCATGAACGTGGACCGGCACGGCTTGCGCGACCGCATCACGTTGATCGAAAGCGATGGCCTGTCCGCCCTGCCTGGCCCTTTCGATCTGATTGTCTGCAATCCGCCCTATGTGTGTCAGGCCCGTATGGACGCGCTACCCGCCGAGTACCGCGCCGAGCCCGAATTGGCGCTGGCCGGCGGTGTGGATGGCATGGACTTTGTGCGACAGCTCTTCAAGGATGCCCCCAGCCGCATGAGCGAGGACGCCGTGCTCGTCCTGGAGATCGGCAACGAGGCTGATCATTTTTGGGCATCGTTTCCACGCCTTGAGGTCGCCTGGCTCGGCACCAGCGCCGGCGACGACCAGGTCTTGGTGGTCACGCGCGATGCACTGCTGACTTTGCCCCGGTGACTCGGGGCTGATGCCATATCCATGATTGTTCTTAAAAACGTGAGCCTGCGCCGCGGCACCAAGGTGTTGCTGGGTGACGCGAGCATCAACCTCAACCCGGGTGAAAAAATCGGCCTGATCGGCCGCAACGGCGCGGGCAAATCCAGCCTGTTTGCGCTGCTCGACGGCAGCCTGCATGAGGACCGTGGGGAGTTTTCCATGCCCCCCCATTGGCGCATGGCCCAGGTCGCGCAGCACATGCCGGAGACCGACCAGTCGGCAGCGCAGTTCGTGCTCGATGGTGACACCCGTCTGGCCGAACTGTCGGCGATGCTGCAGCAGGCTGAAGCCGGGGGCGACGGTATGCGCATTGCACAGCTGCACGCCGACCTGCAGGATGCCGGTCAGCATGACGCCCTGCCCCGCGCCGAGGCGCTGATCCTCGGTCTGGGCTTCACGCCCGAGCAACTCCACCGGCCAGTCAACAGCTTCTCCGGCGGCTGGCGCATGCGGTTGCAACTGGCTCGGGCGCTGATGTGCCCGTCCGACCTGCTGCTGCTTGATGAACCGACCAACCACCTGGACCTGGACGCCCTGGTCTGGCTCGAGAGCTGGCTGCAGCGGTACGCAGGCACTTTGCTGGTCATCAGTCACGACCGGGAATTTCTGGATGCCGTGACCCGCGTCACGCTGCACATCGAAAATGCCCAGCTGACGCGCTATGGAGGCAACTACAGCGCCTTTGAAACCCTGCGCGCCCAGCAGCTCGAACTGCAGCAGGCCGCCTACTCGAAACAGCAGGACAAGATTGCGCACCTGCAGAAGTTCATTGACCGTTTCAAGGCCAAGGCCACCAAGGCCAAACAGGCCCAAAGTCGGGTCAAGGCGCTCGAACGTATGGAGAAGATTGCGCCCGTGCTGGCCAGCGCGGACTTCACTTTCGAGTTCCGCGAACCCGACAATCTGCCCAACCCGATGCTGGCGATCACCGATGCGGCCTTTGGCTACCGTGGTGACGACGGCCACGAGACCGCCATCCTTAGCGGGGTGAACCGCTCGGTGCTGGCGGGCCAGCGCATCGGCATTCTGGGCGCAAACGGCCAGGGCAAGTCCACGCTCGTGAAAACCGTGGCCCGTACCATGGCGCCGCTTGCAGGCCGGCTCACTGAAGGCAAGGGTCTGCGCATTGGGTACTTCGCCCAGCAGGAACTTGACGTGCTTCGTGCGCAGGACAACCCGCTTGAGCACATGGTGCGATTGGCACGCGAACAGGGTTTGGCCAACAGCGAAGCCGGACGCGAGCAGGAGTTGCGCAATTTTCTGGGCAGCTTCAATTTCAGCGGCGACATGGTGCAACAGCGCGTGGGCACCATGAGTGGCGGCGAAAAAGCAAGGCTGGTCCTGGCCATGATCGTCTGGCAAAAGCCCAACCTGCTGCTCCTGGACGAACCGACCAACCACCTGGACCTGGCCACCCGAGAAGCACTGGCCATGGCGCTCAATGAGTTCGAGGGCACGGTGATGCTCGTCAGTCACGACCGCGCCCTGCTGCGTTCGGTGTGCGACGAATTCTGGCTGGTCGGGCGCGGAAGGATCGAGCCCTTTGACGGTGATCTGGAGGACTACCAGCGCCATCTGCTCGATGAGTCGCGCCGGCTGCGCGAAGAAGCCCGCAAGATCAGCGCCGGACCGACAACCACCCCTGCACAACGCATGTCGGGCAGCGACCAGCGCAAGCAGGAGGCAGCCCGGCGACAGCAATTGGCCGTTGAGTTGCGTCCATTGCGCAAAGAGCTTGAAAGCATCGAGCAGCGCTTGCCGCGGCTGCAAGAGGAAAAGAGCCAGCTTGAGCTGCGCCTGTCCACGGCCATGCCGGCAGGTGATATCGCCCAGGCGGGTCGAAGACTCAAGGTGCTGGGCGAGGAACTGGCGCAGCTCGAGGATCGATGGCTGCAGTTGTCCGAGCAGATCGAGCTGATGGCGTCGGGCTGCTGATCACCCATAAAAAAAGCCCGGCAGCTTGATTTGCCAGGCTTTATCTGGGGTGGTAGGACGTGCAGGATTCGAACCTGCGACCAACGGATTAAAAGTCCGCTG
>CAYMMK010000022.1:2267-30596 GCA_964391575.1 uncultured Limnohabitans sp. | reverse complement strand
TTTGACAAGCCTGCACACCCCACGCGCACCCAGGCCCGGGTGGGCGGCAACGACCGCTTGGACCGCGCCCCGCGTGGGCCCAAGCTGGTCGGCGGCAGCTTCAAGCCTCACGCGCCCAAGCGGCGGGGTTGATCCAAGCGCTCCGGCAAAGGGCGGGCGCGCAGCGCCCAAAGAAAAACCGCCCGGGTTTGCACCTCGGGCGGTTTTTTTGGGGTGTAAGCAGATTACACAGCAGCCTTGCGCTGGGGCAATTTTTCCTTGATCCTTGCGGATTTGCCACTGCGATCGCGCAGAAAGTACAGCTTGGCACGGCGAACATCGCCACGACGCTTGACCTCGATGCTGGCGATCAGGGGGCTGTAGGTCTGGAACGTACGCTCCACACCTTCGCCGCTGGAGATCTTGCGCACGGTAAAGCCGCTGTTGAGGCCACGGTTGCGCTTGGCAATGACCACACCTTCGTAAGCCTGAACGCGCTTGCGGTTGCCTTCAACCACGTTCACGTTCACGATCACGGTGTCGCCGGGGGCGAACTCGGGAATGTTTTTGCCAAGGCGAGCAATTTCTTCTTGCTCGAGGGTCTGGATCAGGTTCATGTTGAACTCCATATTCTCTCGTTCATGCCCGCTGCACTGGGGGCGTTCCTGGCGCTCTTGTTCAAAGAGACTGTCGGCTGCAAACCATGTTGCAGCTGGCCGGACCGCGGCGGGTAGAGGACCGAAAAGCCCATGATTATAGCCTTCAGGCGCCCATCTGACCAACATCTGCGCTGAAGCTGCTTACCTGGGGCTGGCGCAGCCAGTCCAGGGTTTGCTGCCAAAGAAGGGCCGCTTGCGGACGAAAGTAATCCATGTGGCCGATCGAGGCTATGCCCAGGCTGGCCGGATCGACGGTGATGGTCTGGACCTGTGCACCGCTGTAGGCGGCCATGAAGGCGTCGCGCGAGGCCGGTGGCGCCCATTTGTCGTCACTGGCATTGATGGCGAGCATGGGGGTACGCACCTGCGCAAACTGCCCTGCCAGCTGGGGCAATTCGGGGTCTTCAAAAAAGTAGCTCGGCCACTGGCACCAGCGGCGCCACTGGATGAACACATCGCGCGGCAGGTCTTCACCCATGCCCAGCAGGCTCCAGGCCAGGTAGCCCTGGGTGCGCACGATCAGCGGCCCCAGCACACGCCACAAAAACAGTACCCGCAGGCGCTCCAGCGGCGGCATCCAGCCGTGCCAGCCTGCACCTGTGGCAAAAGTGGCCAAGCGTTGCACCCGCTCATGGCCGGGCATCAAGCCCAAGGCGTGACCGCCATAGGAATGGCCCACCATCCACACCGGCGTGTCTGCCTGGGCAGCCACATGGTCGAGCAAGGCCGCCAGATCGAGCCGCGCCCAATCCCGATAGTCCATCCGAAACCCGCGCAGGCTGGCGGGACGAGACAGACCGATGCCCCGGTAATCGAGTGTCCAGACCGCGATGCCCTGCGCAGCCGCGAACTGCGCAAAACGGCTGTAAAACCGCTGCGCAACGCCTGTGGCGCCTGCAATGATCAGGCATGCAGCAGGCTCGCTGGCAGGGGCGTAATGGATGGCTTGCAGGGGGTAGCCATCGGCTGCGCAAAGCGTGAATGAGCGGGGTTCGGGGACTGACGGGTTCATGGGCATCGACAATTATTGAACGACCGTGCATTTTCCAGCCGCCTCAGTTGCTGGCGCGACATGAGGTGCGGCTCGTTACTGCCCCCCGCCCAGGGACTTTCAGTCGCTGGCGTTGGGGTCAGCCAGAGATCGCAGGTAGGCTTCGTCTTCACGCCCCAGTCGACCCGCAGCACGAGCGCGCTCGATGAGTTCCGGACGGTGCTGGGCAGTGAGCGCCAGGCTTTGCTCGCGCCGCCAGCGTTCAATGCGGGCATGGTGGCCCGAGAGCAAGGCCTCGGGCACGGCTTGGCCGTGCCAGACCTCGGGCCGGGTGTAGTGCGGGCTGTCGAGCAGCCCATCCAGGGCCGGGTTGAAGCTGTCGAGCTGGTGACTGCCTTCGTCATTGAGCACGCCGGGCTGCAGGCGCGCCACGGCGTCCAGCAGAGCCATGGCCGCAATCTCGCCCCCCGAAAGCACAAAATCCCCCAGTGAGATCTGGTGGCCCACATGGCGGTCAATGAAGCGCTGGTCCACGCCTTCATAGCGCCCACACAGCAGGACTGCCCCCGCACTGCCTGCCCATGACACCACAGCGCCGTGGTCGAGCCGCTGGCCTGTGGGCGAAAAAAGCACGAGGGGCGCCGGGTCTGACTCGGCCCGTTCGCTACGGATGGCCTGCAGGCATTGCTCGAGGGGCTCGGCCAGCATGACCATACCCGGCCCGCCACCGAAAGGACGGTCATCCACTCGGCGGTAGTTGCCGTCGGCAAAGTCGCGCGGGTTCCACAGGCGCACGTCGACCAATGCGCTCTCGTAGGCGCGGCGCGTCACACCGGCCTTGAAGAACGGCGCAAAGAGTTCGGGAAACAGGGTGATGATGTCAAAGCGCATGGTGCGCTGCTCAGTAATCGGGCTGCCAGTCCACAGTGATGCGCCGGGCCTGGAGGTCGACCTGATCGACAAAGGCCGACACAAACGGAATCATGCGCTCCACAGGCTGGCCAGCGTCCAGAGACTGCAGCACCAGAACCGTCTGTGGGCCTGTCGCCATGAGATCCCGGACCTGGCCCAGCGAGATGCCCTCACGGTTGACCACCTGCAGGCCGATCAGATCCACCCAGTAATACTCACCGTCCTTCGGGGTGGGGAAACTCGAGCGCGGCACCCATACGCGCGCGCCCCGCAGGCCCTCGGCAGCCGTGCGGTCAGCGATATCGGGGCTGCTGGCGACCACGCTGTCTGCATGGACTTTGGCTTCCCGAACACGCAGAAGCACGGCCTGTGTCCAATGGTCAGCAGGATCTTTGTCGTCGGTGGGTCGGAGGGGCCTGCTGCTGCGATCGGGGGGCAGCAAAAACCATCGCCGCGAAGAAAAAAGCGCCTCCGCAGAGGCGCTGTACGACAGAACCTTGAACCAGCCCTTGATGCCCCAGGCATCCAGGATGCGACCGACCTCGACAGCGTCAGCCGGCAGATCGGCCGGATCGAGCGCCGGACGCACGGTCAGATTCCGAAAATCAGGCGGCAGCCTGGCTGGCTTGCTTGATCAGGCGTTCCACGGTGGGCGAGGCTTGGGCGCCGACGCTTTTCCAGTAAGTCAGGCGGTCCTGGGCAATACGCAGGCCCTGCTCGCCTTCAACGGCTGTCGGGTTGTAGAACCCGATACGCTCGATGAAGCGACCATCGCGTCGAGCGCGCTTGTCGGCCACAACAATGTTGTAAAAGGGGCGGGCCTTGGCACCGCCGCGGTTCAGACGAATAACGACCATGGTTGAATCCTTGGGTGGTTGGCAGGGGTGCAATCAATCCAAGCAACCCGCCGATTCCTTCAGCGCTTGAGACACGCAACTGGCCACCCGGCCAGTGACACACTGAAAAGCCGATCATTATAGCCTGAGCCTTTCAGGCCCAAGGCCTCGGGTCGACTTCAACTGCGCAAGCCCTGCCCCATAATCCTCGCCCATGAAGAACAAGACGCTGGCCAGCTGGCTGACATTCCTGGGCGGTCCGCTGGGGCTGCACCGCTTCTACCTCAAGGGCTGGGGCGATCTGTTGGGCTGGCTGTTGCCGATTCCCACTGCCCTGGGACTGTACGGAATCGAGAGGGCCATCAGTCGGGGGCAGGACGACATGCTGAGCTGGGTGCTGATCCCCCTGCTGGGTTTCAATGTGGCCGGTTGCGCACTCAACGCCATCATTTACGGCCTGATGTCACGGCCGCGCTGGAACGCTCTTTACAACCCTGACGCAAATCCCGAGGATGCGGCCGGCGCCACCGGGTGGATCACCATAGGGGCGGTCGCTGCAGCCTTGCTGATCGGCACTGGGATCATGATGTCCAGCATTGTCTTCAGCTTCCAGCGGTATTTCGAATACCAGATTGAGCAAGCGCGCAAAATCAGCCAGCCTTGAAACCGGCAAGCAGGAGCCGGCCTCGCGGGAAGGTCGAGGTTAAAAAACGTTGAAGCTCAGCCAGTAGGCCATGGCCGCCACAAAGGCACTGGCAGGGATGGTCAACACCCAGGCCCACACAATATTGCCTGCCACACCCCATCGCACCGCGCTGGCCCGCTGCGTGGAACCCACACCGACGATGGCCCCAGTGATGGTGTGCGTGGTCGAGACGGGAATGCCCAGCGTGGTGGCCAGGAACAAGGTCAAGGCGCCACCGGTTTCGGCGCAAAAGCCCCCCACCGGCTTGAGCTTGGTGATTTTTTGCCCCATGGTCTTGACGATGCGCCAGCCCCCGAACATGGTCCCCAGGCCAATCGCCAGGTAACAACTCACCACCACCCATCCGGGCGGGGATTTTTCCTCAACGCCCAGATACCCTGTGGCAATCAGCAGCAACCAGATGATGCCGATGGTTTTCTGGGCATCGTTGCCCCCATGTCCCAGGCTGTATGCGCCAGCCGAAACCAGTTGCAAACGGCGAAACCACTTATCGACCTTGAGCGGCCGGGTACGCCTGAAAATGTGGGCGACGCCCACCATCATCAAGGATCCGAGGGTAAAGCCCAGCAAGGGGGAGACCAGGATGAACACCACGGTCTTGAGAATGCCCGAGGCGATCAGGACACTGGCGCCAGCCTTGGCGATCACGGCACCGACAATACCTCCAATCAAGGCATGAGAGGAACTGCTGGGAATACCGTAGTACCAGGTGATCACATTCCAGGTGATGGCTCCCAGCAGCGCACCAAATACCACATGGGTGTCGACAATTCCGGGTTGCACAATGCCTTTGCCCACTGTAGCTGCCACGCTCAGGTGGAATACAAAGATTGCGACAAAATTGAAAAAGGCGGCGAACAGCACAGCCTGGGTGGGCTTGAGAACGCCGGTGGATACCACGGTCGCAATCGAGTTGGCGGCATCATGAAAGCCATTCATGAAGTCAAAGGCCAGGGCCAGTGCCACCAGCATGATCACCACCCAGAGGGCAGCCTGTGCGGTATCCATGGATCAGACCCCCCGTGCCGGCTCAGGAGTTCTCGAGGACGATGCCCTCGATCTGGTTGGCCACATCCTCGCACTTGTCGGTGATGGTCTCGAGCAATTCGTAGATGGCCTTGAGCTTGATGATTTCGCGCACATCGGGTTCCTCACGAAACAGCTTGCTCATGGCGGCACGCATCACGCGATCGGCATCGGACTCGAGGCGGTCGATCTCCTCGCAGGTCTTGAGGGCCGATTCAGCCACGGCCGGCTCACCAATGCGTGCCAGTAACTTGACAGCATCCTGGACTCGTTCGCAGCACTTCACAGCCAAGTCAGTCAGGCGCGAAATTTCATCGGTCATGTGGCGAACGTCATACAACGCCATGGTCTCGGCAGAGTCCTGAATGAGATCGGCGACATCGTCCATCAGATTGATCAATCCATGGATCTGTTCACGGTCGATCGGGGTGATGAAGGTGGTATGGATCAGCCGGTTGACTTCGTGTGTATACCGATCGGCAGAGCGCTCGGCATTGTCGACATCCTGGTTGTACTTGGCGCGAAGATGGGGGTCGTTGTAGTTGGCCACGAGGCTGGAGAAGGCCCGCGCAGCCTCCACGATACGTTCGGCATGCTGGTTGAAGAGCTCAAAAAAATTGCCCTCTTTGGGCAGCAATTTGCCAAATAGCATGGAGACTCCTCCCTTGCACCGTGACAAAACGGTGAAAAAACAATGACAAACTGCAGTTTAACCTGCGATGGAAAGGGCTATTTACGCCACCCCCTGGATGCTGCGCAGTTCGATGGCCACAGGAATGTGAATTCAGGTGTCGGCAAGCACGATGAGCTTTTGCCCGGCCACCGCTTGCAGGCTGACCGGGCTGACGCGTTCGGGTGCCACATCCGCCAGAGGTCTCAGGACGAACGCACGCTGCTTCATGCGCGGGTGCGGAACGGTCAGCGCCGGGCTCTGGATCACGGCATCCCCATACAGCAGCAAATCCAGATCAAGGGTTCGGGGGGCGTTGACATAGGGGCGTTCGCGTCCGGCATCGCATTCCATCCGCCACAGCCAAGCCCACAATTGCGGAGCGCTCAGACGGGTGCTCAATCGGGCCACGGCATTGATGAAATCCGGCCCCTGGGCATCGACCGGTGCAGTCAGGTACAAACGCGAGCGTGCCACCAGCCGGGTGTGCGGCAGCTGGCCCAGTTTCTCCAGCGCCTGCAGCACGGCAGTTCGCGGATCGCCCAGGTTGGCCCCCAAACCGACGAAAGCCGTTACCAGGTCCCGCAGTTCAAGACTCATGTCGTCTCGGCATCACCGGCGCCGGGCTTGCGCCGCCGCCTGCGACGTTTGCGGGCGGGTGCGTTTTCAGCCGGCTGCTCCCCTTCCGATGGCTGGGGCTGAGTCGCAGCCAGGTCTGGCCTGGGTACACGCCGCACCCTGGGGCGTGCGCCCTGTTCGGCGCGCACCTGCTGCAACAGATCCTCGCGGACAGTGTCATCGGCCTGACTGAATTCCTGCCACCAATCGGCAAGGCTTTCATCGATCTCGTTGACATCTGCGCGCAGACGCAGGAAATCAAATCCAGCCCTGAAGCGCGGCTGCTCCACCAGACTCAGTGGGGTCGCGCCCAGCCGCTTTTCAAAGCGGGGTTGCATCATCCAAATCTCGCGCATGTCGGCACCCAGTTTGCCGCGCCCAGAGACATCGCCAATGCGGCTTTCAAAAACCTCATCGATCGCCTCCTGCAAGGCCGGAAACGGCGGCATCTTGCGGGCCGTGCGCATCGACCAGCCTTCCCGCACATCGGCCCACAAGACACAGGCCAGCAGAAAACTGGGGGCCACAGGCTTGTCCTCGCCAACGCGTCGATCGGTATCGGCAAGCGCGGCATGCACAAAGGGGGTGTCTGCCCGCTCGACCACCATGTCCAGCAGGGGATAAATCCCCCGGGACAAACCCAGGGCCTTGAGCTGTTGAACGGATGCCAGGGCGTGGCCGGTCTGCAGCAACTTGAGCATTTCATCGAACAGACGGCTCTGGGGCACATCGGCCAGAAGCGCCTTGGCCTGGGCGAGGGGCTTGGCGGTCTTGGGTTCGATCCTGAAGCCCAGACCCTTGAGCTTGGCCGCAAAACGCACGGCACGAATGATACGCACAGGATCTTCCCGGTAACGGGTGGCCGGATCACCAATCATCCGCAGGACCCTCTTTTTGGCGTCTTCGATACCCCCGTGGTAGTCCACCACCCGCTGGGTTTCGGGGTCGTAGTACATCGCATTGACGGTAAAGTCCCGCCGGGTGGCGTCTTCATCCTGGGGGCCCCAGACATTGTCACGCAGCACCCGACCACTGGCGTCTACCGCATGCTGGACCCCCTCGAGCTGGCGCTTGCTGGTGCGCTCGTTACCTGGAACCTGCTCCGCGGCAGCGTTGTCCAGGTAGGCGCGGAATGTGGAGACCTCGATCACCTCGTGTTCGCGTCCTCGGCCGAACACCACATGCACTATGCGAAAACGCCGCCCGATGATGAAGGCCCGCCTGAACAGGCTCTTGACCTGCTCGGGCGTAGCATTGGTCGCCACGTCGAAGTCCTTGGGCCGCAGGCCCAGCAGCAAATCCCGAACGGCACCGCCAACGATATAGGCCTCATGGCCGGCCTTTTGCAAAGTGCGGACCACCTGGATCGCGCGTTCATCGACCTGTTGCTGGTCAATGCCGTGAGTGTCAACAGGCACCTCGGTGCGCAGACCAAAACCGGGTTTCCCGCCAGAGGCTTTCCCCAGCAGACGTGTGATGAACTTTTTGATCATTCTTGAAAGAGTTCGAGGATGGGCCATCCCCGTCCAAGGGCCCATTGTCGCAGGCGAGCATCCGGATTGGTGGCGACGGGAGTCTGCGCTTTTTCCAGCAAGGGCAGGTCGTTCATCGAGTCGGAGTAGAAGGTCATGTGCACATCGTTCCAGGACAGGTCTTTGGCCGCCAGCCATTGGCCTACACGTACAACCTTACCTTCCCGAAATGAGGGCGTGCCCCGGATTTCGCCTGTGATCCAGCCCTGAGTATCCTGCTCGAGCTCCACAGCAATCAATTCGCTGACGCCGAAGGCTTCGGCAATCGGGCGGGTCACAAACTCGTTGGTCGCCGTGACGATCAACACGGTATCGCCGGCATCCTGATGACGGCGGACAAGATCAAGGGCCTGCGGCAGGATGCGCGGGCGGATCACTTCATCCATGAATCGGCAATGCGCCTGACGGGCCTCCCCGGGACCACGCTGGCAAGCGCTGGCGGTGGCGAAACGCACATATTCATGGATATCCAGCGTACCTGCCTGGTATTGCGCATAAAACGCATCATTGCGCTGTCGAAAGCTGTCTGCATCCATCCATCCCAGTGCAATGGTGAATTCACCCCAGCTGTGGTCGGAATCGATGGGCAGCAGGGTGTGATCAAGATCAAAAAGGGCCAGTTTCATGCAGGCTTATTCGTTTTCAAGCATGGCTCTGACCAGCGGGATGGTCAGCGCACGCCGGGTTTGCAAGGCATAGTGATCAAGGTGGTCGAGCAACTGCATCAGGCTGCCCAGGTCACGTGAGAAGCGGTTCAGGACGTAATGCATGACCTCGTCGCCCAACAAAAGGCCCCGGGCATCGGCTGCCTGTCTGAGGACCGCGCAGCGCTCGGCCTCGTCAAGGACCTTCAGGCCAAAGACATGGCCCCAGCCCAGTCGGGTGCGAAGATCGTCCCGCAGGGACAGCGAGGCTGGCGGGAGCTGGCCGGCAGCCAGAACCCATCGTGGCGAGCCCCGGGTGGGTGTGAGCGCGTTGACAAACCAGTTGAACGCTGTGTGCTGTTGCTCGGCATTGTAGAGATGCACATCATCCATGAGCACGGCAACCCAGTCGTCCTGGAAGTCGGGTGCGCGAGGGGTATGGGCATCAAGCCAGCCTGCGGCCAATCCCTGCTCGCCCAGGGCCATGTGGACGGCCTGCAGCAGATGGGTTTTGCCGCAACCGCTTTCACCCCACAAATAGGTGGGAACCGGTGCCCGCGTCCCGCCCGAAGTCCACAGGCGCAGGTGATGAACGACATCCTCGTTGGGTCCGCAGAAAAAGGATTCAAGACTCGGCCGCGTCGACAGACCGATGTCCAGTGCCAGTTGTTTCATGGCACATCGGGGCCTGTACCCGGATCCTCATACAGGCTGCTGTGCATGTACTGTTGGCGCAACCGCCGCAAGGCCACCAGCAGCACCGCGCTGGCGGGCAAGGCCACCAGCACACCCACAAAGCCGAACAACTGTCCAAAGGCCATCAGGGCCAGGATCACGGCCAGGGGATGAAGGCCGATCCGCTCACCCACCAATCGCGGGGTCAGCACAAAACTTTCCAGCAGTTGCCCAAGACCGTAGACCACAGCCACCATCAACAGGGCCTGGCCGGGACCAGATTCCAGCAACCCAGCCAGCAAGGCGAGCAGCAGGCCCAGACCAAATCCGAGATACGGCACAAAAACCGCCAGACCGGTAAACACCCCGATCGGCAGTGCGAGTTCAAGACCGAACAGGGCCAGGCCCGCAGAGTAAAAAACCGCCAGGGCCAGCATGACCATCACCTGACCGCGGAGGTACTCGCCCAGCACGCGGTCACATTCGCTCATGAAATCATCAAAGCCCGGACGCCAGCGCGGCGGCACCCACTGCAGGCTCATATCGACCAGGCGTTCCCAGTCGTTCAGCATGAAAAACAATGCCACCGGTACCAGCACCGCATAGCCCACCAGGGACAGCAGGGCATTGCCCCCCACCTTGAGTGAAGCCAGCAAGGGAGCGATCCAGTCCTCCCGGTTGGCACTGAGCCATTGGCGCAAATGGGCCTTGAGATCGGACAGATCCAGAGACACATTGAGACCCATCTGAGCCAGCCAGGGCCTGAGCGCCGAATCGATGCGGTCGAGCAGAGCAGGCAGTTGCTGTTGCAACAGGGGCCACTCGCGCAGGATGACGGGCACCAGCAACAGCAGCAATCCGGTCAGCAGCAAGAGCGCCGCAGTCTCCACCAGCACCACAGCCAGGGCGCGCGGCACACCCTGCCCAAACAGACGTTCCGTGCGGACCACCAGCGGATGCAGCACGTAAGCGAGCACCGCCGCAATCACAAACGGCGCCAACACCGGTGCGAGCAACCAAAACAGCACCGCCACAAGCAAGACAACACCGAGCCACAAAACGGGACGGTTGATCGATAAGGACAGAGGTTTTTGCACGGCGCTGGTGAATTGGAAGGGTCAGTCAGGAGCGACCCCTTAAAATTCATTGCGATTTTAGTCTGCCTGTCCTCACCAGGTTCCCCTTCACCTCAAATTCCTGCCCCGCATGCGGGACCCGCCATGAGCCCATCCCCCCTCTCCTACAAAGACGCTGGCGTTGACATCGCTGCAGGCGATGCACTGGTTGACCGCATCAAGCCCCTGGCCCGTAAAACCCTTCGTGAAGGGGTTTTGGGCGGCATTGGCGGATTCGGTGCCTTGTTCGAGGTGCCCAAACGCTACAAGGAACCGGTGCTGGTCAGCGGGACCGATGGTGTGGGCACCAAGCTCAAGCTGGCATTTGAATGGAACATGCACGACACCGTGGGCATCGATCTGGTGGCCATGAGCGTCAACGATGTGCTGGTCCAAGGCGCAGAGCCGCTGTTTTTTCTGGATTACTTTGCCTGCGGCAAGCTTGATGTCGACACCGCAGCCGCCGTGGTGGGAGGCATTGCCCGAGGCTGCGAGCTCAGTGGTTGCGCCCTGATCGGCGGTGAAACCGCCGAGATGCCCGGCATGTACCCGGCCGGCGAATACGATCTGGCCGGATTTTGTGTCGGTGCCGTCGAAAAGAGCCGAATCCTCAGTGGCGCAGATGTACAGGCCGGCGATGTGGTGCTGGGCCTGGCCTCCAGCGGCGCGCACTCGAACGGCTTCAGCCTGGTTCGCAAATGCATCGACCGCGCCGGAGCCAGCATCCCGGTCACCCTGGATGGCAAGCCTTTCCGGCAAGCCCTCATGGAACCCACCCGTCTGTATGTCAAAAGTGTGCTGGCGGCGTTGGCCGCGCACCCCATCAAGGCCCTGGCCCACATCACCGGTGGCGGACTGCTTGAAAACATTCCAAGGGTTTTGCCCGAAGGTCTGGCCGCCCACCTTCACAAAGGCAGCTGGCCACAGACCGAGCTCTTTGCCTGGCTCCAACAGACTGCCAGCGTTGATGATCTTGAAATGAACCGCACCTTCAACAATGGTATCGGCATGGTGGTCGTGATTGCCGCCGATCAGGCCAGCGCCTGTGCGCAGACGCTGCGCGCTGGTGGCGAGACGGTCCATACCATCGGAAGGATCGTCCCGCAAGCCGACGCTGCTAAGGTCGTGGTGGCCTGAAGGAAGGGGCCTCGCGGCTTACTGGCCAGCGGCGTCCGAAATTTCCCTCATGCGGGCCTGCAAAGCCCCGTGGTCTGCGGCCAGGGGCTCGGCCTCCAGGTAGGCCTGAAGGTCCGACAGGGCCTGTCCGGCATGGCCCAGTTCGGCATGTACCAGGCCGCGATCGCGCCGCTCCTGGATGTCCCCGGGCAACAGCACCACCAACCGGTCCATGACGGCCAGCAGTCGTGGCCAGTCTTCCTGGCTGCGGTGAATTTCCTTGAGGTTGCGCAGCATGCGGGCCAATAGATCCCGGGGCGGGCAGGCTTGCAGGTAAAGCCCCAGCGGGGTCTCACCCTCATCCAGGTCGGCCCCGGCCATCCGATCTGTCCCTTGCCGGAATGGGGCCAGCCGCTCGGCCAGGCTGTCAAGCCCCAGAGACTGTCCGCTCAGGGGGTCCATCACCACCAGACCCGCTTCCAGGGTAATCTTGACCAGGAAATGACCGGGAAAAGGCACCCCCTGGGCGCGCAAGCCCAAGCCTTGCGCCAGTTCCAGCCAGATCACCGCCAGAGAAACAGGGATCCCACGGCGTGTGCGCAACACCTCGTGCACATAGCTGTTCTCGGGCGCATAGTAATCGTTGGCGTTGAGACCAAAGCCCAGTTCCTTGTAGAACACCTGGGTCAGTACGGCCAGACGCGTCAGATCATCCGCATCGGCCGTCAGCCGCAGGCGCACCCGCCTGAGCATGCGTTCGACATCGTCGAGCACCCGGGCCACATCCAGCGAAGGTTCCTCGTCCTGGGCAATGCAGACGGCGGCTTCCAGCAGGGGCAGCCCCTCATCGTCACGCACCAGACTGGCAAAGTACTCCAGGGGTGTGGGCGAGCGCGATGCAAAGTCCATGATCAGCGCTTCAAAAACTGGCTGGGCCGCACACCAGTGGCCCAGAGACAGCCGAAATAAACCACGGCCGCCGCGCCCAGCACTCCCAGCATCTGCGCGATGCGCTGCCACGGGCTGGCGTACAGCCCGGTCCAGACCAGTTCCTGCGCAGCCGCCATCAACACTAACGTCAGGGCCGCTGTGGCCAGCACCACCTGCAGGGCAAATTTCGGCCAGCCTGGTTGCGGCCGGAAGGTTCGCCGGTGCAGCAGGCCACCCAGCAGCCAACCGGCATTGAGCAGGGCCCCCAGGCCGATCGACAGCGCCAGTCCGGCATGGGCCAGTCGCGGCACCAGCACCAGATTGAGCAATTGAGTGAACACCAAAACCACCACCGCAATCCTGACCGGTGTGCGGATGTCCTGGCTGGCGTAATAACCCGGCGCCAGCACCTTGATGGCCACCAGGCCCAACAGCCCCACGCCATAGCAGGTCAGCGAGATGGCCGTCTGCCCGACATCCCGGTCGGTAAAAGCCCCGTAGTGGAAGAGCACGCTGACCAGCGGCTCGGCAAACACCAGCAAGGCAGCTGCACATGGCAGGGCCAGCAGCAGCACCAGCCGAAGGCCCCAGTCGAGCATCTCGGCATAGCGGGCCTCGTCGCCGGTGGCCTTGGCAGCGGCCAGCTGGGGCATGAGCACCACGCCCAGGGCCACGCCCAGCAAGGCGGTAGGGAACTCCATCAGTCGGTCGGCATAACTCAACCAGCTCACGCTGCCAACGGCCAGATGCGAGGCAATCTGGGTATTGATGATCAGGGAGATCTGTGCCACACCGACCCCCAGCAAGGCGGGGCCCATCATTTGCAAAATGCGGCGGGTGGCCTCGTTGCGCCAAGCGCAGCGAAGCGCCCCCGCCGAAGCCCCCAACCGCGGCATCAGGCCAAGGCGGCGCAAAGCGGGCACTTGCAAGCCCAGTTGCAGCAAGCCTCCCACCATCACCCCAGCCGGCAAGGCATAGATGGGCTCGATCCCCTGCTTGGCCAACCAGGGGGCACCCATCCAGGCCGCCACAATGACCGCCACATTGAGCAGCACGGGCGTGGCCGCCGGCACGGCAAAGTGTTTCCAGGTATTGAGGATGCCGGCTGACAGCGCCACCAGCGACATCAGGGCCACATAGGGAAACATCATCCGGGTCATGTTCACTGCAGGGTCAAACCCCGGGCCCTGCTGAAGACCGCTGGCCAGCAGCCAGACCAGCCAGGGCGCGGCCAGAACCCCCAGCAATGAAAACCCGAGCAACACCCAGGCCAGGACCGTTGCCACGCTGTCGATGGCTTGCCGGGTGACCTCGTCGCCCTGGCTGGCCCGCGTGGATGCCAGCACCGGCACAAAAGCCTGACTGAAAGCGCCTTCGGCAAACAGCCTGCGAAACAGGTTCGGGATCCGGAAGGCCACATTGAAAGCATCGGTCAGGGCACTGGCGCCAAAATGCGCTGCGATCAGCAGTTCACGTGCCAGACCGGTGACCCGCGAGGCCAGGGTGAAGGCGGAAACGACAGAGGCGGAACGGAGCAGACTCACGCGCACAGTGTACCGGCCCCCAGGACGGGCGGGCCGAGACCCGTGCCGTCTGCTAGAATGTTCGGTTCGCTGACAACATCCTCAGACATCAAAGGATATTCAACATGGCATCTGGAAAGCCAAAGAAAAAGAACCCCCGTCTGGCCTCGGGCCGCAAGCGCGCACGGCAGGACGTGAAACTCAACGCCACGAATTCGTCGCTGCGCTCCAAATACCGTACCGCCGTCAAGAACGTCGAAAAAGCCGTTGCCGCCGGTGACAAGAGCAAAGCCACCGACCTGTTCGGCAAGATGCAGGCCGTGGTGGACGCCATTGCCGACAAGGGCATCTTCCACAAGAACAAGGCCGCTCGCGACAAGAGCCGCCTGAGCGCCAAGGTCAAATCCCTGGCTCCGGCCGCAGCCTGATCCGCTCAAAGATCCTCAGCCCGGCCGGGCCTTGACCCTGCCGCCGTTTGAAACGGGTGCGCTGTCAGCGAACCAAAAAACCGCCCCCGGGCGGTTTTTTTCATGGGCGTCCGGTTGTGCCAGGCGGCAGATCGGGCAGCAGGCAGGCTTCTGCCACCTGCAATCCATTGTCCCTGGCGAAATTGATCACGAAGTCCCAGGCCATAGGTTCGTGCACCTGCAGGTCCCGATGGACCACCACACACTTGGTCTGGCCCATGGTGGTCGGGATGCACCATGGGGAATAGCTCAGATGGCTGCCCGGCGCGACGCCACCAGGGCGGAACTGGCTCATGACCCCGGCCAGACGTTCGGCCCAATCGCTCGGGCGAAAGGGTTTGCCGTCCTGGGTGATGCCCTGGATGAAAATTTCTTGTGTGCTGGGAGAAACCATCGTGGGAAGGCGGCGCTACAGCAGGAAAAGGCTCGTTGCGAGGAACGCACTGCGATAGGTATTCTATCTTATATAAGACCTGGAAGCCTTTCTCTGTTCAGGTTCCCGTGACCCCAAGGTCCTGCGCAAGGCCGTCCATGGGCACCAGAGGACTGATTTGAAATGCCGGACTTGATTGACCCTAAAATCGTGCGTCAACGGCCCATCCTCGTTGGGCCGATTTCATTTGCACAGGAGTTCACGCATGTCCGCTTTCATTGAAGCAGCCTCGCCCCACACCATGAACACCTATGGCCGACTGCCCATCGCACTCAGCCATGGTCAGGGTTGCCGGGTCTGGGACGTCAATGGCAAGCCCTACCTGGATGCGCTGGCCGGGATCGCCGTGAACACCCTGGGCCACAACCACCCGAAATTGGTGCCGGCCCTGCAGGACCAGATCAGCAAGATCATCCACAGCTGCAACTACTACCACGTGCCCAACCAGGAAAAACTGGCCGCCAATCTGGTGGAGCTGTCGGGCATGACGAATGTGTTTTTTTGCTGCACCGGTCTAGAGGCCAACGAGGCCGCCCTCAAGCTGGCACGCAAATTCGGGCATGACAAAGGGATCGCCCGGCCCAAGATCGTGGTGTACGAGAAAGCCTTCCATGGCCGATCGATTGCCACCCTGAGTGCGACTGGCAACAAAAAAATCCAGGAGGGTTTTGGCCCTCTCGTTGAGGGTTTTGTGCGCGTACCACTCAATGACATCGAGGCCCTCAAGAAAGCCACAGTCAACGACCCCGATGTCGTGGCCGTGTTCTTCGAGACCATCCAGGGCGAAGGCGGCATCAACCCGATGCGTGCCGATTACCTGCGCCAGGTCCGCGACCTGTGTGATCAACAAGACTGGCTGCTGATGATCGACGAAGTGCAGTGCGGCATGGGTCGCACCGGCAAATGGTTTGCCCACCAGTGGGCAGACATCGTCCCGGATGTGATGCCACTGGCCAAAGGCCTGGGCTCGGGAGTCCCGATCGGGGCCGTGGTGGCCGGACCCAAGGCAGCGAGCATTTTCAAACCCGGCAACCACGGCACTACCTTTGGGGGCAATCCGCTGGCCATGCGCGCGGGTGTCGAGACCATCCGCATCATGCAAGAGGATGGCCTGCTGGGCAATGCCAGCCATGTCGGTGCGCATCTGCGCCAGTCACTGGAACGGGCCCTTGCAGGTCTGGCGGGTGTTCGGGAGATTCGCGGGCAAGGCCTGATGATCGGCGTCGAACTCGACAGACCAAGCGGCGTGCTGACCCAGCGCTGTGCCGATGCAGGCCTGCTGATCAGCGTCACCGCCGACAGCGTGATCCGGCTGGTCCCGCCACTGATCATGTCCGAGGCTGAAGCCGACGAAGTGGTGGCCCTGCTGGCCCCCCAGGTTCGGACCTTTCTGACCGAATGACCCTGCAACAGGGCCCAGCCCTGTGCGACCACCCGACCCCGCCGACCATGCACATTCGCCACTACCTGCAGTTCAATGATCTCAGCGCCGAGGAGTACGCGCATCTTTTTGTACGCGCTGCTGAAATCAAGCGCAAGTTCAAGGCTTACGAAAAATACCATCCGCTGGCCGACCGCACCCTGGCCATGATTTTCGAAAAGGCCAGCACCCGCACACGAGTGAGCTTTGAAGCCGGTATGTACCAGCTGGGCGGCTCGGTGGTGCACCTGACCACTGGCGACAGCCAGCTGGGCCGGGCCGAACCCATCGAGGACAGCGCCCGCGTGATCAGCCGCATGACCGATCTGGTGATGATCCGCACCTTCGGACACGAGAAGATCGAACAATTTGCCGCCCACTCGCGCGTGCCGGTGATCAACGGTCTGACCAATGAATTTCACCCCTGCCAGATCATGGCTGACATCTTCACTTTCATTGAGCACCGCGGAGCCATCCAGGGCAAGGTGGTCGCCTGGGTGGGTGACGGCAACAACATGGCCAATACCTGGCTGCAGGCGGCCGAGCTGCTCGATTTCACCGTGCATGTCAGCACCCCCAACGGCTACGAGTTCAATGCCGAAGTGGCCGGCCTCAAGGGCTCGCATCACCACAAGGTGTTCAGCAACCCGCTTGAAGCCTGTCGCGGTGCCGATCTTGTCACCACCGACGTCTGGACCAGCATGGGCTACGAGTCTGAGAACGAGGCCCGCAAAAAGGCCTTCGCAAACTGGTGCGTCAACGAAACCATGATGCAGGCCGCAAGGCCCGATGCGCTGTTCATGCATTGCCTGCCTGCCCACCGCGGCGAAGAGGTGGCGGCCGAAGTCATCGACGGACCACAATCGGTGGTCTGGGACGAGGCCGAAAACCGAATGCATGTGCAAAAAGCTCTCATGGAATTTCTGCTGCTGGGGCGTGTGGCATGACCCCACGCCACGATGACCCTGGCGTCGCCACAACAGCATGAGCGCATGCACCACCTGCGGCGCCTGCTGCGCCAGCTTTCGGGTGGATTTTTCAGTGTTTGAACACGAAGAGGGCGGTGGTTGTGTCCCTGCCGGACTGGCCTTGTCCCTCACCGATCACACCTGCCGCATGCGTGGCACCGACCACAGTCCCCCTCGCTGCGCAGCGCTCTATGGCCGTGTCGGAGAGAAGGCCACCTGCGGCATCTATGAATGGCGTCCCAGCCCCTGCCGCGAATTTGAAGAGGGCAGCGACACCTGCACCTCGGCGCGGCGGCGCCATGGGCTGGAGCCGCTCAAAGGCTGGTGAAAGACAGATGCGCAAGGGGTCCGTTTGAGCGAACAGTCAGGCCGCAGTTGCCACCAGCAGCGCCCTCATCTTGCGGGAGTGCAGAGCATGTTGTGTAAGGCCTTACATGAAGCTAACCGGCGGGCGGCGGCCGGGCCCGAATGAAATGTGGCCCGGGGAACGCATGCTGTTGCACGTGCGGTTGAGGGGCGTGTCAGGCATCGCCCTACTCTGCCCAGACTTGCCAGGCAGGGGGCAACGAAACCCAGGGTTCACGATGGCCATCGCTGACCGAGTACGAAGGCTCCGGAAGCCCTTCACCAGCGAAGCAGCCGCCAGCAACCCCGATCCTGTCTGGCAGTGATGACACGAACCAGAATAGCGTGGTCCCGCAGCGTGCGCAGAAGTGGCGCTCCTGATCATGCCCCTGAGCTGCGTGATGGAAGCCGTAGACCTGGGTCTCACCCTTCTGTTGAACAACCGCGTCCCTGGCGAAGTAGGCCGAAATCCCGAATGCACTGCCGGTTCGACGTTTGCAGTTCGTGCAGTGGCAGACCCCCAGCATGACGGGGGGCGCACTCATGGTGATGGATACGTCACCGCATGCGCAGGTGGCAGTCATGATGGGCGCCTCCAATTTTGAGGTTTTGATTGCAATGCCTGAAGTTTAGGTCAACCAGCTCGCACCGCAACCCTGCTTATTTCCAATCGAGATTGAGTTTTCGATGCGTGGCCGCGCAATCACGCAAATACAGATTGATCAGGCTCTGGCAGGGAAAACCAACATCTTCAGAGATTCCTTGGTGGTGGCCTGACGAGCCTAGCTTCAATCGCGCCTTGGCGCAGCAAGGCGATGGCATCCTCGCCTTGCGGAACGTCGATTCTGATGATGCGCTGGGCTGGAGTCCATTCAGGCCTGACGCCCATGTACTGAAGGTGGCCCCTAGGGGCACGACAAGCCCGCTGGATGCGATGGCCTTAGAGAACTGAAGCCCGGTCTCGATGCAGCTGGGGTTAAGGTGTGCACAGGGCCATTGCTCTCGGCGGATCTGCTCGCCCGCTGAAGAAAGATTCCCCTGAAGGCCCTCCGATGGACGCCTCTCCAGAACTATATTTGCACCCCGTTGCAAATAGCCGACACCACGGATTTTTGGCCGGTGCTACCTTCGCTCCCCATGAAACAACTCTGGGACATATCTCCGCCAGTGCACGCCAGCTCACCTGTTTTTCCGGGTGACACGGCCTACCACCAGCAGTGGGTGGCGGGTATCGGGCCGGACTGCCCGGTCAATGTCAGTGCGATCACGCTCTCGCCCCATCTGGGTGCGCATGCCGATGCGCCGCTGCACTACGACCCGGCAGGCGTGGCCATTGGTCATGTGGCTCTTCACCCCTTCATGGGCCCCTGCCGGGTGATTCACGCCCTGGGCTGCGGGCCGCTGGTACAACCCGAACATCTGGCGCATGCCATGAGCGGCCTGCCCCCCCGCGTGCTGGTGCGCCTGTACACCCACATGCCGCAAGACCGGTTTGACCATGCCCTGCCCGCCTTTGCGCCCGAAACGATCGCGCTGCTGGCCGACCGGGGCGTACAACTGCTGGGCACCGACAGCGCCAGTGTGGACCCGGCCGACAGCAAGACCCTGGACGCCCACCAGGTGCTGCGCCAGCGCGGCCTGCGCGTGCTGGAAAACCTGCTGCTCGACGATGTGCCCGAGGGCGATTACGAACTGATCGCCCTGCCCCTCAAACTCATGAGCGCCGACGCCAGCCCGGTCCGGGCGGTGCTGCGCGAACTTTGAAAGATCCCGATGAGCACCCCCTTGCCAACCTTGCAGGACTGTGAACTGCTGGACCAGCACGACCCCTTGCGCACCCTGCGCGATCAATTCGACCTCCCATCCGGTGTGATCTATCTCGACGGCAATTCGCTGGGCGTATTGCCCAGGGCCACCCCGGCCCGTGTGGCCCATACGCTGACGCATGAATGGGGCCAGGACCTCATCAGGAGCTGGAACAGCGCGGGCTGGTTCAGCCTGCCCCACAGGGTGGGCGACAAAATTGCCCGCCTGATCGGGGCCCAGGCTGGCGAGGTGGTGGCTGCCGACAGCACTTCGATCAACCTGTACAAGGTGCTCGCGGCCGCGCTGCATATTGCCGCTGCCGATGCGCCGCACCGCAAAACCATCCTCAGCGAACGCAGCAATTTTCCGACCGACCTCTACATCGCCCAGGCGCTGTGCCAGGAGCGCGGTTACGTCCTGAAGCTCGTCGAGCCCGAGGACATCGCTGCGGCCTTGCAGGGTGATGTGGCGGTGCTGATGCTGACCCATGTCAATTACCGCACCGGGGCCATGCACGACATGGCCGCCCTCAGCGCCCAGGCCCGCGCCCAGGGCACGCTGAGCGTATGGGATCTGGCCCACAGTGCAGGGGCGGTGCCCGTGGACCTGCATGCGGCAGGTGCCGACTTTGCGGTGGGTTGCGGCTACAAATACCTCAATGGCGGCCCGGGTGCCCCGGCTTTTGTGTGGGTGCGTCCGCAACACACCGACCGTTTCTGGCAACCACTGTCGGGATGGTGGGGCCACGCCGCACCGTTCGATTTCACGCCCGACTACCAGCCTGCAGCCGGCATCACCCGCTTCCAGTGCGGCACCCAGCCCATCCTGAGCCTGGTGGCGCTGGACTGCGGTCTGGACTCGGTGCTGGCGGCTGACGCCTTGGGCGGCATGGCCGCACTGCGGCGCAAGTCGCTGGCCCTCACGGGTCTGTTCATGCAGCTGGTTCGCTCACGACTGCACGGCCACGGTCTGGGCCTGGCAACCCCCGAGCAGGAGAGCCGGCGCGGATCTCAAGTGAGCCTGACCCGGCACGAAGGCGCCTACGCCATCGTGCAGGCACTGATCGCACGCGGCGTGATTGGCGACTTCCGCGCAGGCGATGGCGCCGCACACCCCGACATTCTGCGCTTTGGCCTCACACCGCTGTACGTCGGCTACGCTGACGTCTGGAACGCGGTGGAACAGCTGCGCCAGGTGATGGACAGCGGCGAGTGGCGCGATTCACGTTTTGCCCGGCGCAACGCCGTGACCTGAAAGGCCCGCCATGAGCTCCTGCCCATTCCATCCCCCCCACGAACCGGCGGCAAACGGCTCCAGAACTGGCGCTGGCGAGCAGGTGGTGTACGAAGAGCATGCCGAGCTCGACTTTGACGGCCGCATGAGCTATGGCGACTATTTGCAGCTTGACGCCATCCTCAATGCGCAAAAGCCGCTCTCGCCCGACCACAACGAGATGCTGTTCATCGTGCAGCACCAGACCAGCGAACTGTGGATGAAGCTGATGTTGCACGAGTTGCGGGCGGCTGTAGACCGCATCGCCCAGGACCGGCTGCCCGACGCCTTCAAGATGCTGGCACGGGTGTCCAGAATCATGGAGCAGCTGGTCCACGCCTGGGATGTTCTGGCAACCATGACCCCGCCCGAATACAGTGCGATCCGGCCTTATCTGGCCCAGTCCAGCGGCTTTCAGAGCTGGCAGTACCGGTGCATTGAATTCACCATGGGCAACAAGAACGCTGCCATGCTGCGCCCGCACGCCCACCGTCCTGACCTGTCGTCCAGGGTGCAGGCGGCCTACGAAGCGCCATCGCTCTATGACGAAAGCCTGCGGCTGCTGGCCCGCCGGGGTCTGGCAGTGCCCGCTTCGCACACCGCACGCGACTGGCGCGCCCCCTATGTCATGAGCCTGGAGGTCGAGCAGGCCTGGCTTGCCGTTTACCGAGACCCCGAACACCACTGGGACCTCTACCAGCTGGGCGAGGAACTCACCGATCTCGAAGACACCTTTCGTCTGTGGCGCTACCGGCATCTGACCACGGTCGAGCGGGTGATTGGCTTCAAGCGCGGCACCGGGGGCACCGGCGGGGTCAGCTATTTGCGCAAGATGCTCGATGTGGTGCTGTTTCCGGAGATCTGGTCACTTCGCACTGCACTGTAAGTGCGGGCCTCAGAGGCCGCGGTATAGCCACGGCACATCCATGACCCCGGCACCCAGCACACCCATGGCCAGATTGCGTGCCCAGCGCAAAGGGCCGCGGGCATGGAACAGGTGCCCGTTGCGCACCGCCCGGGCCTGCACCTGCGCATTGCGTGGCCAGCGCAGCAGGGCATAACGCTGCACCCGTTCGGCCACAGAACCCGCTGCGGCCCAGCACTGCGCCAATACCTGCGCATCCTCGATCGCCATGCCTGCGCCTTGTGCCAGGTAAGGTCGCATGGGATGCGCAGCATCGCCCAGCAGCGCTATCGCACCCTGTCCCATCTGCGCTGGCGACGTCAGGGGCGCACGGTCATTGAGGGCCCACAGCCGCCAGCGCGGCACGGCCTCCAGCGTCTGTCGCAACGGACCGCAAACCGGGCCCAGGGCCTGCAGCAATTGTGTGGCATGCGCTGCGTGATCCCAGTCATGCGGTTGTGCCGGCGGGGCCCCGTGCACGATCGCCACCACATTGAGGGCGCGACCGGCCTGCACCGGGTAATGCACCACATGCAGCCGCGGCCCCATCCAGACCGTGACCAGCGGCTCCCGGGAAGGCTCATCCAGGGCGATCAGGCCCCGGTAGGCCAAATGCCCAGTGAAATGCGGTGGCCCGTCCAGGCCGAGGGCCTGGCGGCAGCGACTCCACAAACCGTCGGCCCCCACCAGCAAGTCCGTTTCAAGGGCCAGACCCTGATCAGTGCGGACCTGCACACGATCGCCATGCAATTGCACAGTCGCCAGCCGTTGCTCCAGTCGCAGCGGTACATCCCGAGCCTGCACGGCTGCGAGTAACAGGCGGTGCAGATCGGCGCGGTGGATGCAGGCATAGGGGGCGCCGTACACGCGCTCGGAACGCTCGCCCAGGGGAAGACGTCCCCATACACGGCCCGAGTGCGCATCCCGCGCCTGCAGCGCGCGAGGGAAACTGGCCAGCTGGCGCAGCTCCGGCTCCAGGCCCCAGCCCCGCAAAATGCGGGTCACATTCGGACCGATCTGGATGCCCGCCCCCACCTCGGCAAAGGCCTCTGCCTGCTCGATGATCTGCACTGACGCACCCTGACGCGCAAGGGCCAGCGCGGCCGCCAGCCCCGCAATACCGCCGCCGGCGACCAGGATGTCGGATGCGTACAAACCCATGCCCGGATTGTGCCCGTACCCATGGCGGGCCAAAACCGGGACAATTGACTTTCATGCCACTGCGCCAGCCGATCATCACCACCATTGCCATCCACCCCCTGGCTCCCGCACAGCCGCAGACCGGGGCGCCGTGTAATGGCTGCGGGGTCTGCTGCCTGGCGTTTCCCTGTCCCCTGGGGCGGGTACTGTCCCTGCGCCGCCTGGGGCGTTGCAGCGCGCTGCGATGGAGCGATACTGAACGCCGTTACCTGTGTGGCGCCATCACCGAGCCCGCCAGCACCCTGCCGTGGGGGCTGAAATGGCTCGCCCCCCGCCTGTCGGCAGTCGCCCGCCGCTGGATCGCCAGCGGCATCGGCTGCGACACCACCTCCCGCTTCATCGACTGAGGCCCCAACCGAGCGGCCCAGCGGCCCTGAAGTCGCTCAGGCGACAAACCAGGGCAGGGTTTACAAGTCTGCACCGCGCAGCGATTTCAAGTTAACTTGATCTGCACAGCGGCTCAGGATGGGGCAGCTGCACATTTGCTGAACACGCTCAAGGAGTCAAGATGGCCAAGGATTTCGCTTCGATGGAAGACAGTAACCGCAGTGACAACCCTTCGATTCATGATGTCTCCGACCCGGCCCGCCGGACCGTGTTGCGGGGAGGTGCAGCAGCCTCCCTGATGGCCATGTTGGGTGGTTGCGCCTCGGTGGGCGACCTGTTGTCGACCGGGCCCTCGATGGGCTTCAAGCCCATACCGCCGGGCTTTGGCGATCAGCTGGTGGTGCCCGAGGGCTACACCGCCCAGGTGATCGCCGCCTGGGGCGAGCCTGTAGGCATTCCAGGACAGATGCCGGACTTCAGGATGGACGCCTCCAACAGCGCCCAGGACCAGGCTGTCCAGATGGGCATGCATCACGACGGCCTGGTGTTCTTCCCGCTCGGAGACGGGCGAAGCCGTGGCTTGCTGGCCATGAACCACGAATACACCGATGACGGGCTGCTGCATGTGGGCGGCATGACGGACTGGACTGCGCAAAAGGTGCAAAAAAGCATGAATGCACATGGCCTTTCGGTCATCGAGATCGAGATGAAAGAGGGCCGCTGGTCCATGGTCAGGCCCTCGCGATACGCCCGCCGGGTCACCATGTTCACCCCCTTCGAGGTAGGTGGGCCGGCGGCCGGTCACCCCCTGATGCGCACCGCGGCCGACCCCGAGGGACGGCGCGTGCTGGGCACCCTCAACAATTGCGCCAGCGCCATCACCCCCTGGGGCACCTACTTGTCGGGCGAGGAAAACTTCGCCTTTTATTTCAATGGCCCGGAACGACCCAGCCCCCACGAGCAACGCTGGGGCATTCGCGCACGTGGACGTGGTTACCAGTGGCATCCGCACGAAGAACGCTTCGATGCGGTCAAACACCCCAACGAGCCCAACCGATTTGGCTGGGTGGTTGAACTGGACCCGATGGACCCCACCAGCACGCCCATCAAGCGCACGGCACTGGGTCGCGCGGCGCATGAGGGTGCCTGGGTGAGTGTGACCCGCGACGGACGGGCCGTGGTCTATTCCGGCGAAGACGCGCAGTTCGAATACATCTACAAGTTTGTCAGCCGCGACCGCATCCGGCCCGCCGGTAACGGCCTCACGGCCGCCCAGGCCAACCGAGACCTGCTGGATCACGGCACGCTGTATGTGGCCCGGTTCGATGCCGATGGCCGTGGCCGCTGGATTGCGCTGGTGCACGGCCAGGGCCCGCTGACGGCGGCCAATGGCTTTGCCGATCAGGCCGAGGTGCTGATCAAGGCACGGCAAGCCAGCGACGCGATGGGCGCCACCAAAATGGATCGCCCGGAGTGGCTGGCGATCGATCCCAAGAACGGCTGGGTGTACTGCACCCTGACCAACAACAGCAGCCGTGGCGGCAAGGACCGGCCGGGCGTTGACGCGGCCAATCCGCGGGCCAACAACACCATGGGCCAGATCATTCGCTGGAAGGAAGATGGCGACTTTGACGGCATGGGTTTTGCGTGGAACCATCTGGTGCTGGCCGGTGATCCGGCCAACAGCCGCCCCGAGGCCCGGGGCAATATCCGTGGAGACATCTTCGGCTGCGCCGACGGTATTGCGTTTGACCGCCGCGGTCTGCTGTGGGTTCAGACCGATGCCCATGCGACCCAGATGTACAAGGGTGAATTCGAGCGTATTGGCAACAACCAGATGCTGGCTTGCGATGTACGCACTGGCGAATTTAGGCGCTTCCTGACCGCACCTACCAATTGTGAAGTGACCGGCGTGGACTGGTCGGCTGATGGGCGGACGATGTTCATCAACATCCAGCACCCGGGCGAGACTCCCAGCGACCGCAGCGACCCGAAAGACCCGTCACGCTTTTCCAACTGGCCCGACTTTCAGCCCGGAGGGCGACCCCGATCGGCCACGGTGGTGATCCGCCGTCGCGACGGCGGCGTCATCGGCACCTGAAACCAGGCCTCACGGCCCTGGATCACCCCCCAGGGCGCGCCTGGGCACAAACCTCAGATGGCTGTGGGTCGGCGCATGCTCTGGGTGCGGTCACGCACCGGCAACTGGATCTGCCGGGTTTGTCCGCGTTCCTGGACGGTGACCTCGAACACACCTGCCTCCAGCGGCTTGTCCCAGACCTTCTTGTAAAACGACGCCAGAGAGCTGAGCGGCTCGCCATCGAGGCTCAGCACAATCGCCCCTACCGACAAACCGCCTTGAGCGGCTGGACTCTCGGGAGTGACACGCGTGATCTGGATTCTTCCATTGCGCTCGACCGCGTTGATGCCCAGCCAAGGCCGGCTTTTTTGCGGCAGGCTGCCGGTCTGCTGCAACTGCTGCAGCGCCGGTCCCAGCAACCAGGTGGGGACAAACAGATTGCCCGCCATGGCCCGGGGGTCGTTCTCGGGCAGGATGTCCTGCATCAGCAAACTGCCAATGCCCACCAGCTCACCCTGGGCGTTGAACAGACCCGCACCCGAGTGGTTGTCAACCGGCGGGCTGGCATACAGCGCCGTCTCGAGATGGTATTCCCAATAGCCGGTGAAACTGCGCACGTCCATCAGCCGTGTGGCTTGCACCGCCTGCTGGCCATCGCCGCTGGACACGGCAAAGGTCTGCCCCACATCAGCCACGCCGGCCTGCCCCAGCGCCACCGGCTCGATGGCCGGCACCGGCAACAGCGGGCGCAGCAGAGCCAGGCCGGTGGCATTGTCCAGACCCACCACCCGGGCTGGATAGGATTTCTGGTCTGCCGTGCGCAAGGTGACCTGTTCGGTCTCGAGAATCAGGTACCCAATGGTCAGGATCAGATTGTCCGGGCCGATCACCACCCCACTGCCCTGGCGCAACTGACCGAGGGTGCGGGCCGAAGCCGCATCCTTGATCGCACTGGCGCTCACCTGCACCGTGGCCGAACGGGCCTTTTGCAGGGGGGACGCAGAGGGCGTGGGTGTGACCGGCGCAGTGACACCCAAGGATGAATCCGACTGGGCCGAGGCGATCGCGCCCAGCCACAGCACCGATGCCAGACACAGAAAGCGCAAAGCGGCCATAGTGACACTCCTGAAGAATTCCGTGCCCAGTTGGGCCATACACCCATGTCGGATCGGACTTGGGCATTGGCGAATGCTAACCCGACTTTCAGTGCCCGTAAGAATTCCTATGGCGGATTCTGTCCTGGACGAACCCACAACTTGAGTTCGATGAACAGACGACAAAAAGGCCCAGGGATCTCTCCCTGAGCCTTTGATTTCACAAACTGTCAGCGGCAGTTAAACGACGACTCCCCGAGCCGTCTCGGCATATTCCTCGATCTGGTCGAAGTTCATGTACTTGTAGACGTTGGCCGCATCCTTATCGATGATGCCCACCGCCGCCTGGTATTCGGCGAGCGTCGGGATTCGACCGAGCTTGGAGCAAACGGCTGCCAGTTCGGCCGAACCTAAAAACACATTGGCGTTCTTGCCCAGACGGTTGGGAAAGTTGCGGGTCGAAGTGGACATGACGGTGGCGCCCTCACGCACCTGGGCCTGGTTGCCCATGCACAGCGAGCAGCCAGGCATTTCGGTGCGCGCTCCGGCGTTGCCGAAGGTGGCGTAGTGCCCTTCCTTGATGAGCTCGCTCTCGTCCATCTTGGTCGGCGGGGCCACCCACAGCTTGACCGGAATATCACGGGCATTGCCCAGCACCTTGGCGGCTGCGCGGAAGTGGCCGATATTGGTCATGCACGAGCCAATGAAGGCCTCGTCGATCTTGGTGCCCGAGACCTCGCTCATGAACTTGGCATCGTCCGGATCGTTCGGGCAGCAGACGATGGGCTCCTTGATGTCAGCCAGGTCGATGTCGATCACGGCAGCGTACTCGGCGTCCTTGTCGGCCTCGAGCAGCTCGGGCTTGGCCAGCCAGGCCTCGACCTTCTCGATGCGGCGCGCCAGCGTGCGCTTGTCTTCATAGCCGTTGGCGATCATGTTCTTCATGAGCACCACATTGGATTTAAGGTACTCGATGATCGGCTCTTTATTCAGCTTGATGGTGCAGCCCGCTGCGCTGCGCTCGGCCGACGCATCGGAGAGTTCAAAGGCCTGCTCGACTTTCAGGTTGGGCAAGCCTTCAATCTCAAGGATGCGGCCGGAGAAGACGTTCTTCTTGCCCTTTTTCTCCACGGTCAGGAGGCCGGCCTTGATGGCGTACAGGGGAATGGCATGCACCAGATCGCGCAAGGTCACGCCCGGCTGCATTTGTCCCTTAAAGCGCACCAGCACCGACGCGGGCATATCCAGTGGCATCACGCCGGTGGCTGCACCAAAAGCCACCAGACCCGAGCCGGCGGGGAAGCTGATGCCAATCGGAAAGCGGGTGTGCGAGTCGCCGCCGGTGCCCACGGTATCGGGCAGCAGCAGACGGTTGAGCCAGGAGTGAATCACGCCATCACCCGGCCGCAGCGAGACGCCGCCACGGCTGGAGATGAAGTTGGGCAGTTCGCGGTGCATCTTCACATCGACGGCCTTGGGGTAGGCGGCGGTGTGGCAGAAGGACTGCATCACCATGTCGGCACTAAAGCCCAGGCAGGCCAGGTCTTTGAGTTCATCACGGGTCATGGGGCCGGTGGTGTCCTGGGAGCCCACCGTGGTCATCTTGGGCTCGCAGTAAGTGCCCGGCCGGATGCCTTTGCCCTCGGGCAGGCCGCAGGCGCGGCCCACCATCTTCTGCGCCAGGGTGTAGCCCTTGCCGCTGTCTTTGGGCGCTTGCGGCAGGCGGAACACCGTCGAGGCCGGCAGGCCGAGAAACTCACGGGCCTTGCCGGTGAGCGAGCGCCCGATGATCAGATTGATGCGGCCGCCGGCACGCACTTCGTCAAGCAGCACATCGCTCTTGAGTGAGAAGGAGGCAATCTGGGCGCCGCCCTTGGTGATCTTGCCCTCATAGGGATGGATATCGATCACATCGCCCATCTCGAGCTTGTTCACGTCCACCTCGATCGGCAGTGAGCCCGAATCCTCTTGCGTGTTGAAGAAAATCGGAGCAATCTTGCCACCCAAGGTCACGCCGCCAAAACGCTTGTTCGGCACAAAGGGGATGTCCTGGCCGGTGGCCCAGATCACGCTGTTGGTGG
>CAYMMK010000022.1:0-2257 GCA_964391575.1 uncultured Limnohabitans sp. | reverse complement strand
CGCACCCGTGCCCACCACATCGCCCACATAAGCCACCAGATGGCCTTTTTTCTTGAGGTCTTCGATGAACTGTATCGGACCACGCTTGCCATCCTCCTCGGGCCTGAAGGCCGCATCGGCACGCGTGTTCTTGAGCATGGCCAGGTAGTGCAGCGGGATATCGGGGCGACTCCAGGCATCGGGCGCAGGCGAGAGGTCGTCGGTGTTGGTTTCGCCGGGCACCTTGAACACCGTTACGGTGATGGTCTTGGGCACTTCTGGCCGCGCCAAGAACCACTGCGCATCGGCCCAGCTTTGCATGACTTCCTTGGCCTTGGCATTGCCGGCCTTGCACTTTTCGGCCACATCATGGAAGGCGTCGAACATGAGCAGGGTCTTTTTCAGGCCCTCGGCGGCCACCGCAGCCACCTCTGAGTCATCGAGCAGGTCGATCAGGGGCTTGACGTTGTAACCGCCAACCATGGTGCCCAAAAGCTCGGTGGCCTTGGTCTTGGAGACCAGCGCCACGGCGATATCACCGTGCGCGACGGCCGCCAGGAAGCTGGCCTTGACCTTGGCAGCATCGTCCACACCGGGTGGAACCCGGTGGGACAGCAGTTCGACCAGGAAGCCTTCCTCGCCCTTGGGCGGGTTCTTGAGCAGCTCAATCACCTCGGCCACCTGCTGGGCCGACAAGGGCAAGGGCGGGATGCCCAGGGCTGCGCGCTCTGCCGCATGCGCGCGATAAGTCTGCAGAAAATCGCTCATGGTTTTCTCCTCAAAAAATCTTGTGTTCCAACATCATGACTCATTCAAACCAGCCCTGCGCGGCTTGCGGTAATCGCACCCCGGTTCGGCGGCCGCGCTCGAGCAATTGCCAGTAATACCGGTAGCTGGCACGGTCGTGCAGGCGGCCGTCAAAACTGATCGGTGCCCACCGCGCCTGCTCAGCGGCCCGCAGTAAAGCGGCCGCGGTGTCGAGCTCAGCCGCATCGGGCGCAAATGCGGCCAGGATGGGCCGGATCTGGTTGGGGTGGATGCTCCACATGCGGGTGTAGCCCAGTTTGCGCGCAGCCTGCTCGGCCGCCTGCTGAAGGGCCTGAGCGTCAGAAAACTCGGTCACCACGCAATGCGAAGGCACCTTGCCGCTGGCATGGCAGGCAGCGGCAATCTCCAGCTTGGCGCGCAGCACCAAAGGGTGGGTGAACTGCCCCTGGGCCGTCATGGCCTGCGCGCCAATGGCGCCGTTGTGGCTGGAGACAAAGTCCATCAGGCCAAAGCTGATCGACTGCACCCGCCGATGCGCTGCAATCTCAAAAGCGGCGTGTACCGCGCGCTGCGACTCCAGCAGCACATGGATGGGCAGCTCGGCAGCAGCCCCGCCCAGTTTGTTCAACTGATGGTCAACCTTCTGCACATCCTCCAGCGACTCGACCTTGGGGATCATCAGGTGCGTCAGCCGGTGCGCCGCCTGACCGGCAATGACGCGCAGATCTTCGGCAAAACTGGGATGGTCGATCGGATGGACGCGCGCGGCCACGCGCGCATCAGGCTCGGCCGCCAGCGCCAGATCGGCCACCATAGCAGCATGAGCCGCCTCGCCGCCCACCGGGGCACCGTCTTCGCAATCGAGGGTGACATCAAAGACGCAAGCGCCCAGTTCCTGCGTCATCTGGGCCTGCAATTGCAAGCTCTTGCGCATGCGCTCGGGCACGCCACTGTAATGGTCACACACCGGCAGGGCATGGGCGGCCGCCTGCGCATCCAGAAGGACTTCGCGCGGGTGGGTCATGCCAGCCGGTATGGGCCTTGAGGGAAGTCCAGGACGCGACTCAGATCAGGTGCGCCACGCCCGCCTGCTCGTCCTGCAATTCCTTGAGGGTCTTGTTGATGCAGGTTTGGCTGAAGGCATCGATCGGCAGGCCTTCGACCACCGTGTACTCGCCCCCCGCACAGGTGACCGGGAAGCCGAACATCACTTCCTTGGGAATGCCATACCAGCCCTGCGAGGGCACACCCATCGTGACCCAGGCGCCGTTGGTGCCCAGAGCCCAATCACGCATGTGGTCGATGGCCGCATTGGCTGCCGAGGCGGCCGAAGACAGGCCGCGTGCCTCGATGATGGCCGCGCCGCGCTTGCCCACGGTGGGCAGGAACACGGTTTCGTTCCAGACCTGGTCGTTGATCATGGCCTTGACCGACTCGCCCTTGATGGTGGCGAAACGGTAGTCGGCGTACATGGTGGGCGAGTGGTTGCCCCACACGCACAGTTTTTCGA
>CAYMMK010000021.1:0-32132 GCA_964391575.1 uncultured Limnohabitans sp. | reverse complement strand
GTTTGCGCGAGCAGATGAAGGTGCGGTCCTCGACGCGGGCCACATCGCTCGGGTCGGACCAGGCCAGGTAGCTGCCCGGTCGCTTGGCCGGATTGAGTTTTTTGAAGGTGCCGGCATCGACCAGCTGCTGGCACAGGCGCTCGTACTCTTCCTGACTGCCGTCGCACCAGTGGATGCGATCGGGCTTGCAGATGGCGGCCATTTCAGCCACCCAAGCGATCAGCTTGGCGTGTTTGACGAAGGCCGGCGTGTTTAGTTCCAAGCCTTTCATGGCGGGATGGTTCATGGGGGGCTCCGAAGTTAAAAAGCGTAATGTCGACAGACGTCCGGGCAGAGTCGGACGCCTCTCGACATGGCGCTTGAATTCCTCGGGGGTGACATTCGGGGCGAGAGGCTTGCATTCTAGGGACTGACCTGAATCCATGCTGTCACCCCATCTCCAACTTCATGCAAAAAAAGCATGAAGTTATGTGTCCAGATGGGCCGGTCCTTGGGTAAACCCTGGGGCCAAAAGCTGGCTAGTCAACTATGCTGAAATCGCGTGGGCACCGGGCCGGTGTCGGGCCCATGGATCCATGGGCCGTGGGTGCGCAGGCCAGCTTTGACGGTCAGCAATGGCAGGTGGCCAAGCCCGTGGTCGGCCGCAGCGCCCGTCGCCTTGTGGGCGGCCAGGTGTTTGTGCCCGCCCGTTGCTGGCCGCTCGTCCGATCCCTTTTCCCTTGACTGACTTCACACAAACAGCACCATGAACTCCAAGAAGTTTTTGCGTCAACGCGTCAACCAGCGCAACGGCCTGCTCGTGCCTGGCGCATTCAATGCCATGAGCGCACGCACCGTGGCCGACCTGGGCTTTGAGGCCGTCTATCTCAGCGGCGCCGGGCTGACCAACATGTATTACGGCCTGCCCGACCTGGCCTTCATCAGCCTGCGCGATGTGGTGGAGCACACCGCCGCCATACGCGATGCGGTGGAGATTCCGCTGATCGTTGACATTGACACAGGCTTTGGCAACGCACTGAATGTGCGCCACACCATGCGCGCGCTCGAGCGAGCCGGTGCCGATGCGGTGCAGATCGAGGACCAGACCTTTCCCAAGCGCTGCGGTCACTTTTCCGGCAAGGATGTGGTCTCCACCGAAGACATGCTCTCCAAGATCAAGGCGGCGGTCGATGCCCGCGTAGACCCCGACTTTCAAATCATTGCCCGCACCGACGCCCGGGCCACTCAGGGGTTTGAAGCGGCCATTGAACGGGCCAACCGATTTGCCGAGGCCGGTGCCGATGTGCTTTTTGTGGAGGCCACGGAAAGCGCCGACGAGGTGCGCAGGCTGCCCAAGGTGCTCGATCGGCCGCAGCTGATGAACATTGTCATTGGGGGCAAGACCCCGGCGCTCGATCAGGCCGAGCTCGCGCAATTGGGCTTTGGCATCGTGCTCTATGCCAACGCCGCTTTGCAGGGCGCAGCCTTGGGCATGCAGCGCTCCCTGAGCCATTTGAAAAAGCATGGCCGCCTGGATGAGGATGCGACCGTGGTCGTGCCTTTCGCAGAGCGCCAGCGCATGGTCAACAAGCCGTTCTATGACGCGCTGGAGAAGAAATACGCCCCCTGAGGCGAACCACCCGCGTCAACCTCCGACCGCCGCCTTGCGATGAGTCACGCCACGCCGATTTACCTTCAGATCCAGCAGTTTCTGCGGCTGGCGATAGAGCAGGGCCGCTTCCGGGCGGGAGAGCGCTTGCCTTCGGAGCAGGAACTGGCCGACCGTTTTGGCACCACCCGAGCCACCGTGGCGCGGGCTTTGCAAGAGCTGGTTTTCGATGGCACCATCCTCCGGCGCGCCGGCAGCGGCACTTTTGTGGGCAGTGCCCGAAGCAACGATCTGCTGAACACCAATTTGCTGGAGTCCTTCGAAGACCACAGGCTCGCGGCCGGCGAGTCCTTGCACTATGAATTGCTGCTCTTTGCGTCGGAGCCGGCCGAGCCTGCCCTGCTGCGCGCCCTGGGCCTGGACGACGCTCACGTATGGCGGCTGCAACGGCTGCATTGCGTGGGCGGGCGCAAGCTGGCGCTTGAGGTGCTCCATATGCCCGAATCGATCGCACGGGGCATCGACGGTTCGTGGCTGCGGGTGCGCAGTGTGCAGCAGGTCTTGCGCGAGGGGCTGGGCCTACACATTGGGCGCATGGAAAACGCGGTCAGTGCGAGTGTGGCCACGGCAGAGCAGTCCCGCCTGTTGGGCGTGACCAAGGGCTCTGCGCTGTTGGTGCGCGAGCACACCCTCTTTGACACCAAAGGCCGAGCCCTGCTGCACGGCCGAACCTATTACGCGGGCAAGTTCAATGTGCGCTACACGCTCGGACCAAGCCCGCAGGCCGGGCGACCGCCGTGAACTGTAGCGGCCAACAAGGAACGACCATGAACATTGTGATTGCCGATGACTATCAAAACTGCATTGCCAAGCTGGACTGCTTTACGCTGCTCGATGGGCATGAGGTCACCATCCATCAGACGCCTGCGCCCGATCGCGCGGCCTATGTCGAGCGGCTGCGCCAGGCCGACGCTTTGGTGGTGGTGCGCGAGCGGGCCTATGTCGATGCCCAGTTGCTGACCCAGTTGCCGCGGCTCAAGCAGGTGGCCCTGGTGGGGCGTCACAGCCGCCACATCGACTATGACGCCTGTACCCGCCACGGCGTGGCCGTGACCCATGGTGTGTTGGCCTCGCCCATTGCACCGGCCGAGCTGACCATGGCCCTGATCCTGGCCTCGCGGCGCAATGTGGTGCTCGAGGCCACACGGATGCGCCAGGGCCAATGGCCGGCCACGATTTCTTCTCGGCTCGATGGCTCCACATTGGGCATTTATGGGCTGGGTGTCATTGGCAGCCGGGTGGCACGCGCGGCCACGGGTCTGGGCATGAAGGTCTTGGTCTGGGGCGGTGAGGGCTCGCGCGAGCGGGCCCAGGCGCAAGGCTATGAAATGGCGAACAGCAAGCAAGACCTGTTTGCCCGCGCCGATGTGCTGAGCGTGCATTTGCGCTATGGCCCGCGCACGGACCGCGCGATCACTGCGGCCGATTTGGCCCTGATGAAGCCCTCGGCACTGTTCGTCAACACCGCCCGTGCCGAACTGGTGGAGTCGGGCGCGCTCGAGCAGGCCTTGCTGGACGGGCGGCCCGGCTTTGCGGCGGTCGACGTCTACGAGAACGAGCCGATCGTCAATGGCGAACATCCGCTGCTGAAGATGGACAACGTCGTTTGCATGCCCCACCTGGGCTGGGCCGACCGCGAGACGTTTGAGCTTTACTTTGGTGAAGCGTTCGAACAGGTGCGCCTGTTTGCCACCGGAGGCGCCTTGCGCTTGGCCAACCCGGACGTGGTCGTGCGCCGCCCCTGATCAACGCCATTTTTTCGGAGCCTGGTTCTCTGCAACGTACCGCGACCCCAAAGAGACCCACCTGAGGATGCAAACCCACACACGCCGATCTCTGGCCATGCGTCTGAGCGGCCCGCAGTGCCTTGGTCGACGAGGCCGCCCTGGTTCGGGCGCTGCAAACCGGGCGCATGGCAGGCACCGGGCCGGACGTGTTCAAGCAAGAGCCGGTGGAGCCGGACAGAGTGATCTCAAGCGACCAGCTTGCCAGACTGAAAGTCGGTCACCGCCTGGTAGATCTCTTGCTTGGTGTTCATCACAAAGGGTCCGTATTGCACGATGGGCTCGCGCAGCGGCCGTCCGGCGATCAGCAGCAGGCGGCTGTCTTGGCTGGCCTCGATCTGCACGCCGTCGCTGGCCGGATCGTTGGCCAGGATGGCCATTTTCTGTACCGGCACGGATTGCCCGGCCAGGCTCACCTGGCCCCGGTAGACATAGATGAACGCGTTGTGCGATGCCGGCAGCGGCTGTGAAAACCGGCTGCCTGCGCTCATGTGCAAGTCCAGATACAGCGGCTCGGTGCGCTCGCGCTGCACGGCGCCGGCCATGCCCTGGCTTTGGCCTGCAATGACCGTCAGGTTGACGCCCGGCAGTTGCAACTGCGGCAGGTCGGCCGCCTTGAAATCTCGGTACCAGGGCGGCTGCATCTTGCCGGCGGCGGGCAAATTGAGCCAGAGCTGAAAGCCCTCCATCAGGCCCTCTTCCTGCTCGGGCAACTCCGAGTGGATCACGCCGCGTCCGGCGGTCATCCACTGAACGCCGCCGTTTTCAAGCAGCCCCTCGTTGCCGGCGCTGTCGCGGTGGCGCATGCGCCCGGCGATCATGTAGGTGACCGTTTCAAAGCCGCGGTGCGGATGGTCGGGAAAGCCGGCAATGTAGTCGTCGGCCTGATCGCTGCCAAAGGCATCGAGCATCAAAAACGGGTCAAGACGCTGCTGCAGGTCTTGCGTGAGAACCCGGGTGAGTTTGACGCCGGCGCCGTCGGATGTCGGCAGGCCGCTGATGAGGCGCTCAATGCGGCGTGGGGAGGAAACGGTCGATTCGCTGTTCATGGCCCCATTGTGCCGCCAGCGTGGATTGCGCTTAACTGCCCACCGCCTCGCTCATGCATTTCTTGACGTTGCTGCTCTTGGCGGCGCCGGCCAGCTTTTTCTCGGCAGCGGCAGCATCGCATTTGGCCTGGGCGTCGGCCTCGCACTTTTTCATGAACGAGGTCTTCGCGGCACCGGCGAGTTTTTTCTCGGCGGCAACGGCGGTGCAACTGGGCTCGGCCGCATAGGCGCTGACGGACAACACGGATGCGAATATCAGGATCAGGGTGGTGCGCATGATGAGTTCACAAAGTGGTGACAAACGGTCACAGATTAGCATGAACCGGCCGGTTTTGTCGCCCCCCGGAGGGTGGGGCAATGCGCCGGTCAGCGGGCCGCGTCCAGGTCGATCAAGCGGGCCAGCGGCACCCCCTCTGGCGCTTGGTAGTCGGCGATCAGCACAGCGCGATCGGTGCTGCGTGCCAGTTGGGCTAAGGTCTGCTGCAAAAACCGGATCGACGGGGTGTCCAGGGCGCTGCCGGGCTGGTCGAGCAGTGCCAGGGTGGCCGGGCGGGCCAGTGTGGCTGCAATGAACACCTTGCGCCGGCTGCCGGTGGAGAGTTGATACAGCGGCTTGCCCAGGTGCTCGCTCAAGGACAAGCCCTCGATCAACCCGGTCAGGCGGTGCCGGGCCTCGGGTGGCACGCGTTGCTCGAGGACGCTTTGCACGACCTGCTGGTCGAGCGAGGCGTCATGCGCATCGTGCCAGGCGACGCTGCGTTGCAGGTCGGCGGGCGACAGTGGGGCAGCGTCTGAGCCAGATCGGATGGATCCGCCCAGCGGGACCAGCTGCCCGGCCAGCAGGCGCAGCAGCGTGCTCTTGCCGCGCCCCTCGTCGCCGCAGACGCAGCTCACGCCGGCCGGCAGGTCAAAGCTCAGTCCATCAAACAGGGGCTCACTGGCCTGCGGAAACTGCCAGCGCAGACCCTGCACGCGGATCAAGGGGGCACTCATGGGGGTGATGCGGAGACAAAAAATCCGCCACAGGCGGATGGGTGTCTAGCCAGTGCGGCACCGGAGCCCCTTGCAGGGCGCCGGCGGCAGGATTTAGGCCATGGCCACAGCGATGAAGGCCAACAAAAAGATCAGAACCCCTCCGACCACGGGCAGCACGATGGGGATCAAAGGCATGATGGCCTTCATGGGATCTTGCTCCTCGCCTTGGGCGGGACTGTGGGGTGCGTGGTCGTGGTGGCTCATGGCGGTGCTCCGTCGGCTTGTTGCCCCGCATTTTAACGGCATGGCCGGGATTACCCTGCGCGCGGCGCTTTTTCAAGGCCGCCGCACAGTTTGGCGCTCGCATAAACTTGCATCTCCAAACCGCGCCTTACCCAGGCTCGGCCTTTTATCGGGCCTGTCCACAAGACGGGCTCAACCTTATCAGGAGACCCATCCATGAATGCCCCTTTGCCCGAGCACATCTTGCGTGCGCTCGACTCTGTCCCCCTGGACGACAAATACACCCTCGAGCGAGGGATGGCGTTCATGAGCGGGGTGCAGGCGCTGGTGCGGCTGCCCATGCTGCAGCGCCAGCGCGATCTGGCCCAGGGCAAAAACACCGGCGGTTTTATCAGCGGCTACCGCGGATCGCCCTTGGGGGGCTACGACCAGGCCCTGTGGAAGGCCAAGGCGCATCTGCGCGAGCACCACATCCATTTCCAGCCCGGCGTCAATGAAGAGCTGGCCGCCACCGCCATTTGGGGCACGCAGCAGTTGGGCTTTGCGCCGCAGGGATCGAATAAATTCGATGGGGTGTTTGGCATCTGGTACGGCAAGGGTCCGGGTGTGGACCGCTGCTCCGATGTGTTCAAGCATGCCAATATGGCTGGCACCACGCCCTGGGGTGGTGTGTTGGCGGTGGCCGGTGACGACCACGTGGCCAAGAGCTCAACGGCGGCCCACCAGAGCGATCACATCTTCAAGGCCTGTGGCTTGCCGGTGTTTTTCCCGGCCAGTGTGCAGGAGATCCTCGATTTTGGTCTGCACGCGCTGGCCATGAGCCGCTTTGCCGGCGTGTGGGCGGGCATGAAGACCATCCAGGAGATTGTTGAGTCGTCGGCCAGCGTGCAGGTGGACCCGGATCGGGTGCAGATCGTGCGCCCCGACTTCGACATGCCCCCTGGCGGCGTGCACATCCGCTGGCCCGACGCCCCGCTGGAGCAGGAGGCGCGCTTGTTTGACCACAAGTGGTACGCGGCGCTGGCCTACATACGCGCCAACCGGCTTAACCACAACGTGATCTCGGGGCCGCAGGATCGGCTGGGCATCATTGCCAGTGGCAAGGCCTACAACGACACCCGCCAGGCGCTCAGTGACCTGGGCCTGGACGACGCAGCCTGCCGCCGCATCGGTCTGCGGCTGCACAAGGTGGGCGTGGTCTGGCCGCTGGAGGCGCAGTCCACGCGTGAATTTGCCACCGGCTTGCAAGAGATCTTGGTGGTTGAAGAAAAACGGCAGGTCATTGAATACCAGCTCAAGGAAGAGCTCTACAACTGGCGATCCGACGTGCGCCCGCATGTGCTGGGCAAGTTTGACGACGTGCCGGGCGACTACAGCGGCGGCGAATGGAGCGTGCCCAACCCGAGCGCGCACACGCTGCTGCGTGCCAGCGCCGACCTGAGCCCAGCCATCATCGCCAAAGCGATTGCCGCGCGGCTCAAGCGCCTGGGCGTCGATGAGGGCACGGCTGCGCGCATGGACGCGCAATTGGCCATTTTGGCGGCCCGTGAATCGGCCATGAAGAGCAGCCCGGCCACGGCCGATCGGCCGCCCTGGTTTTGCTCAGGCTGCCCGCACAACACCTCCACCAAGGTGCCCGATGGCTCGCGCGCCATGGCCGGCATCGGCTGCCATTTCATGGCGCTGTGGATGGACCGCGCCACCGCGGGCTTTACCCAGATGGGCGGCGAAGGCGTGCCCTGGGTCGGGCAGGCACCGTTTGTCAACGAGTCCCATGTGTTCGCCAACATCGGCGACGGCACCTACTTTCACAGCGGCTTGCTGGCCATCCGTCAGAGCATCGCGGCCGGCGTGAACATCACCTACAAGATTTTGTACAACGACGCGGTGGCCATGACCGGCGGTCAGCCCGTGGGTGAGCGGCCCGAGGGCCACAGCGTGCCGCAGATTGCGCATTCGGTCACCGCTGAAGGGGCGCGGCAGGTGGTGGTGGTCACCGACGAGCCCGACAAATACCAGGGCGTGAGCCTGCCGCCCGGTGTGACCGTGCACCACCGCGATGGGCTCGACGGCATCTCGCGCCAGTTGCGCGAGGTGAAGGGCTGCACCGTGATCATCTACGACCAGACCTGCGCCACCGAAAAGCGCCGCCGCCGCAAGCGCGGCACTTTGGTGGACCCGGCCGTGCGCGTGCTGATCAACGAGGAAGTCTGTGAGGGCTGCGGCGATTGCGGCGTGCAGTCCAACTGCCTGTCGGTTGAACCGCTGGAGACGCCGCTGGGGCGCAAGCGCACCATCAACCAGAACACTTGCAACAAGGACACCAGCTGCCTTAAGGGCTTTTGCCCCAGCTTTGTCACCGTGGAGGGGGGGCAGCTCAAAAAGAAAGCCCAAACCCGGGCGGTCTCCTCGTCGACGCTGGGTGAACTGCCCGAGCCTGAACAGCCGACCTTGCAGCGGCCCTGGGGCATGGTGGTGGCCGGGGTCGGTGGCACGGGCGTCATCACCATTGGCCAGCTGCTGGGCATGGCTGCGCACATCGAAGGCAAAGGCATCGTCACCCAGGATTCGGCCGGCCTGGCGCAAAAGGGTGGCGCCACCTGGAGCCATGTGATGGTGGCGGCCTCGCAGGACGACATCCGCACCACCCGGGTGGGCATGGCCACGGCCGATCTGATCATGGGCTGTGATCCGATCGTCACCGCCAGCAAGGAAACCCTGTTGCGTATGCGTGCCGGCCGCACCCGCGTGGCCCTCAACAGCCACAGCACACCCACGGCTGCCTTTGTCAAGGATGGCAGCTGGCAAAACCCGGCCGTGCAATGCGCCGCCGAGGTGGCTCAGCAGGTGGGTGAGCGTGCGGTCAGCGCCTTCAATGCGGACCTTCTGGCCCGTCAGCTGATGGGCGACACCCTGTATGTGAACCCGATGATCCTGGGCTATGCCTGGCAAAAGGGCTGGGTGCCCCTGTCTCGTGCCTCGCTGCTGCGTGCCATCGAGCTCAACGCGGTGGCGGTCGAAGCCAACCAGCGCGCCTTCGAGTGGGGCCGTCATGCAGCCCACCATCTGCAACAGGTGATGGCGCTGGTGACGCCGGCGCAGCCCGTGCAGTTCGTCAGCAAACCCTCCCTGGCGCAAACCCTGGCCGACCGCGTGCAGCGTCTCACCCAATACCAGAATGCCGCTTACGCCGCCCGCTATCGGGACTTTGTCGAGCGGGTGCGCGCAGCCGAGTCGGTGCTGGGCAAACAGCAATTGACCGAGGTGGTGGCGCGCAACCTTTACCGGCTCATGGCCTACAAGGACGAGTACGAGGTCGCGCGACTGCACACCCGCACCGGTTTCATCGAGCGCATTGCCGAGCAGTTCGAGGGTGACTTCAAGGTGCATTACCACCTGGCGCCGCCATTGCTGGCCGCACGCAACGAAAAAGGCCAGCTGGTCAAGAAAAAATACGGCCCGGCCATGCTGACGGCGTTTCGTGCGCTCGCCGCACTCAAGGGGCTGCGCGGCACCGCCCTGGATGTGTTTGGCTACACCGAGGAGCGCCGCACCGAGCGTGCGCTGATTGGTGAATACCAGGCCCACATCCTCAAGCTGCTGGGCAGCCTGGATGCCGGCAACCATGCCCACGCCCTCGAGGTCGCGCAGGTGGCCGACATGATCAAGGGCTTTGGTCATGTCAAGGAGCGCAATGTGGCGGCGGCTCGCGCACGCTGGCAGGCCTTGACGGCCGCCTAAGCCCGGCGCTGTGCGGCAGCGCCCGGCCAGGGGCTGTGTATGACCTCAGGCGTGCACCAGCCGCTGCAGCTGTCCTCCCGGCAGGCGCTCTAGCAGGCCTGACAGTTCCATCTCCAGCAGCCGCGCCTGCAGCTCGGCCGTGCCCAGCCCGCTGCGCGCTTGCAGGGCCTCCAGGCTGCAGGGATCGTGACCCAGCAGAACCAGCAGCGGATCGCCGGGCGAGTTTGCAGATTCGGTCGCCAGCGCCAGGGGCGCCTGCGCCAGCGGGTCGGGGCGATGCAGGGCTTCAAGCACCTCCTGGGCCGACTCGACCAGCAACGCGCCCTGCCGGATCAGGGCGTGACAGCCCTTGCTTTGCGGCGAGTGGATCGAGCCCGGGATGGCCATCACTTCGCGCCCCTGCTCAAGGGCTTGACGCGCCGTGATCAGCGAGCCTGACTCGAGGGCGGCTTCGATCACCAGCACCCCTTGGCTCAGGCCCGAGATGATGCGGTTGCGACGCGGGAAATTGGCCGGCACCGGCAGTGTGCCCAACGGGTATTCGGACAACAGCAGACCGTGGCGTTCAATCTGTTCGGCCAGAGACTGGTGCTGGCGGGGATAGACCCGGTCAAGCCCGGTGCCAACCACCGCCACCGTGACCGGCCGGTCCGGCCCGGCACTCTCGCCGGCCGCCTGCACAGCGCCCTCATGGGCGGCGCCATCCACGCCCCGCGCCAGACCCGAAACAATGCACAGCCCGGCCGCCGCCAATGCACGGGCAAAGGCTTGCGCGTTGAGCCGACCCTGCGGGGTGGGGTTGCGACTGCCCACAATGGCCAGCGCATCGGCCAGGCGCAAGCGGCCAAAGCCCTCCAGGCGACCTTGCGCGTACAGCAGACAGGGCGGGTCGGGAGTGTGCAGCAAGGCCTGCGGGTAGTCCGGGTCTCCCAGCGCCAGCACGGCCCGCCTGCCCGGGGTGGCCTGCAGCCATTGCCAGGTGGTCTGCACCTGGTCTTGCAGCTCCTGCGGGGGGTGGGCCAGGGCCTGGGCCACCCGCGCCGGCACCACCTGCCGCCAGGCCGAGGCGGATTGCGCCAGCACCTGCCCCGGCAGCCCGAAGGCCTGCAAGAGGCGGCGCGCGGTGTCGTTGCCGACCCCGGGTGTGCCCAGCAGGCGCAACCAGTCGCGCAATTCATCGCGCGTTTCAACCATGATGTCCCCCCTGGCCTTGAAGGCCTTTTGTCTGTGCTGCCTATTGTGTCCGCGACCGCTTCACCCGGCAAGCGCAGGGTCAGTGCACGGCCAGTGCCGGGCGTGCCGCGGGCGCAGGTCCTTAGCGCGACAATTGGCGCATGAACCTCTGCATCCTCGACAACGATGTGCTGGACACGGCGGCCCGGCCGCGCTGGGGCAGCTACGGCGCCATGACCTCGCAGCTGCTGCGGGCGGCCGGCTGGCAAGGCGGGGTGCACATCTTCCCGGCCCGCCAGGGCGAGTACCCGCAGGACTGGGCCGCCTACGATGCGGTGCTGCTCACGGGCAGCCGGGCTGACGCCTTTGGCGACGAGCCCTGGGTGCGCACCCTGCGCGAACAGGTGCTGCAGCGCCTGGACGCCGGCCAGCGTCTGCTGGGCATCTGCTTTGGCCACCAGCTGATTGCCCATTGCCTGGGCGCGCCGGTGGCCCGCGCCCCCCAGGGCTGGAACCAGGGGCGCATGGTCTATGACTGGCATGTGGCCTTGCCGGGCCTGCCGGCCGGGCGCATGGCCTTGTATGCCAACCACCAGGACCAGGTGCTGGCCCTGCCTAGCGGGGCCCGCTTGCTGGCCAGCCATGCACAGTGCCCGGTCGCAGCCTTTGCACTGGGCCGGCAGGTGCTGTGCGTGCAGCCCCACCCCGAGTTCGATGCCGGCTACGCAGCCTACCTGCTGGGCAAGCGCCGCGAGCAGCTGGGCGAAAGCGTTTACCTCGAGCGCATGGGCGGCCTGCAGCAGGGCCACGATGGCGTGCGCCTGGCCCGCGCCATGGTGGACTTCGTACAGTCAGACGGTTGACGCCCCGATGCCGGCGGCGCCCTTTGAATTGACCGACAATAAGCGCATGGCCCTGCTCCCCATTCTTCGCTACCCCGACCCGCGACTGCACACGGTGGCCCGACCCGTGCAGGTTTTTGATGCGCGTCTGCAGACCCTGATCGACGACATGCTCGAGACCATGTACGAGGCCAGTGGCATCGGCCTGGCCGCCACCCAGGTCGATGTGCACGAGCGGCTGATCGTGATGGATGTCTCCGAGACCCGAGACCAGCCGCAGGTGCTGATCAACCCCGAGATCGTCTGGTCCAGCCCGGAACGCATCAAGGGCGAGGAGGGCTGCCTGTCGGTGCCCGGCATCTACGATGGCGTCGAGCGCGCCCGCTCGGTGCGGGTGCAGGCCCTGGACCGCCAGGGCCAGGGCCGGGAGATCGAGGCGCACGACCTGCAGTCCGTCTGCATCCAGCACGAGATGGACCATCTGCAGGGCAAGGTGTTCGTCGAATACCTTTCTTTCTTCAAGCAAGGGCGCATCCGGACCAAGCTCGAAAAGTCCCTCAAGGCCGAACTCAAGGCCCAGCGCTGAAGGGGCGGGTGCGCATGCGTCTGGTGTTTGCGGGCACGCCCGAATTCGCGCAATCGGCGCTGGCTGCGCTGCACGATGCCGGGCATCAGATCGCCCTGGTCCTCACCCAGCCGGACCGGCCTGCCGGTCGCGGCCTCAAGCTGCAGGCCTCGCCGGTCAAGCAGTGGGCCCTGGCCCATGGCGTGCCGGTGGTGCAGCCGCGCAGCCTGCGCCTGGAGGGCAAGTACCCGCAAGAGGCGGCCGCCGCCCGGCAGGCCCTGCAGGCCGCCGGCGCCGAGTGCATGGTGGTGGCGGCTTATGGGCTGATCCTGCCGCAGTGGGTGCTCGATCTGCCGCCTCGCGGCTGCCTGAACATCCACGCATCGATCCTGCCACGCTGGCGTGGTGCGGCGCCGATCCAGCGGGCCATCGAGGCTGGCGACACCGAGACCGGTATCACCATCATGCAGATGGATGCCGGCCTGGACACCGGCGACATGCTGCTGGTCCAGCGCTGCCCCATTGCACCCGGAACCACGGCGGCGGTCCTGCATGACCGGCTCGCCGCGCTGGGCGCCGGCGCCATCGTGCAGGCCCTGGCCGACCCCGGGGCCTTGCAGCGCACCCCGCAGCCCGTTGAGGGCATCACCTACGCGCACAAGATCGACAAGGCCGAGGCGGCGCTGGACTGGTCGCTACCGGCTGCGCAGCTGGCCTGTCGCATCAGCGCCTTCAACCCCTTTCCGGGCATGACCGTGCCCTGGGTGCACAACGGCCAGACTGAACTGATCAAGCTCTGGGCGGCCCATGCCGAAGCGCTGGCGCAGCCGGCGGCGCCGGGCACCGTCATCAGCGCCCGGGCTGACGGTGTGCGGGTGGCCTGTGGCAGCGGGCAGCTGTGCCTGACCGAGCTGCAGCGCCCTGGCGGCAAGCGCCTGGGGGCGGCCGACTTTCTGCGGGGCTTTGCACTGCAAGCCGGCCAGTCCCTGAAAGACGCCTGATGTTTTTTTACGCCCCGCTGCGCAGGCACCCGGCATTTCGCGAGGGCGCGCTCGCCCTGGCCCCGCAATCGCTGGGCATCGCTGCCTGGGGCCTGATGACCGGGGTGGCCATGGTCCAGTCGGGCATGAGCGTGACCGAGGCGGTGCTCATGACCCTGGTGGTCTTCGCCGGCAGCGCGCAACTGGCCGCCACGCCGCTGATCATTGCCGGTGCACCCGCCTGGGTGATTCTGGCCACTGCGTTCTGCGTCAATCTGCGCTTTGTGGTGTTCAGCCTGCACCTGCGCGAGTACCTGCTGCACATTCCGCGCTGGCGGCGCCTGTGGCATGGCTATTTCAGTGCCGACATTACCTATGTGCTGTTTGTGCGGCGCTTTCCCAGGCCGGGTTTGACGCCCCATGATCGCCAGGAGCAGGAGGCCTGGCTGACCGGCAACTACGCCCTCAACTGGTTGAGCTGGGTGGTGGCCAGCCTGCTGGGGATCACGCTGACGAATTTCATTCCCTCCCACTGGGGGCTGGGCTTTGCCGGCATCCTGTGCCTGCTGGCGATTCTGTGTTCGCTGGCCACTTCGGGCCTGCGCATCCTCTCGGCCAGCGTGGCTGCCGGGGCGGCCGTGCTGGCCTGGAGTCTGCCGCTCAAGCTCAATATCGTGGTGGCAATCATCGTTGCGGTGCTGGTGTGCATGGCGGTCGAGAGCCTGCGCCCGGACCTGCGGCGCGAGGGGGTCTGATGGACCTGCAGGGCACCGACCTGTGGACACTGGGCGTGTTGGCCGCCATGGGGGTGGCCACCATGGTCTCGCGCAGCTTTTTCTTTCTCTCGGACAAGGTCTGGCCGCTGCCCCGCTGGGCCCAGCGGGGCTTGCAGTACGCCCCGATTGCGGCCCTCTCGGCCGTGGTGGTACCCGAGATCATCACCGTGCAGGGCAGCCTGGTGAGCACCTGGCAAGACGCACGGCTGTTTGCGGCCGCTGCCGGTGCCGCCGCCTATTTCTGGCAGCGCAATGTGCTGCTGACCATTGTGCTGGGCATGGCGGTGTACCTGCCCCTGCGCATGGGGCTGGGCTGGTAGGCGGCGGACAGGGGGCGCCTGGCCCCTATCGAAAGTTGATGCCCGCCCTATCAAAGGGTGGATCGACCCGGCGACAGGCGGGATCTAGCATGAAAGCGCTGCACGCCGGTGTGGCCCCAATTGCAGGAGTTTTTTCATGCCCCTCTACACCAAGATTCTGGTGCCGATCGACGGCAGTTCCACCGCCAACAAGGCGCTCGACCATGCGCTGGCCTTGGCCGCTGACGCCCATGCGCGGGTGCGCCTGCTCCACGCGCTCGATGAACTGGCCTATGTCAGCGCCTACGAGTACTCGGGTGAGCTGATGAGGCTGGCACGTGAAAACGCCGACAAGCTGCTGCAGGCGGGGGTGGTGGCTGCCCGGGCCCGGAATGTCGAGGTTGACACCCGACGGGTGGACACGCCGGGCCAGCGCCTGGGCGAAACGGTGGCCGACGAGGCCGCGCATTGGGGCGCCGATCTGGTCGTGGTAGGCACCCATGGGCGGCGCGGGGTGGGCCGGGTGCTGCTGGGCAGCGGTGCCGAGCAGATCATCCGACAGTCGCTGGTGCCGGTGCTGGTGGTGCGCGGCGAGTAGCGCCCGACCGTCTGCCGGACGGGCGTGGCCGCAGCTTGTGCGCTCAGGTGTCGTGGCCGGGGTTTTCGCGCTGCAGCTTGCGCAGCAGCGCCGGCCAGACAAAGGCGCCACCCAGACCGTCGGTCTGCACCCGCATGACATGCGCCACGCCGCTCAGGATCTGCGGGTCCACCGCGGTCAACGCCGCTGCACTGTCCTGGCCGGCCAGGGCATCAACCTGGATGCGGCAGGTGTTTTCAAAGGTGTACATCGACAAAAAGGCATCGGCGATGGTCTTGCCCACGGTCAGCAGGCCGTGGTTGCGCAGCATCAGGAAACTGGCCGCGCCCAGATCGGCCTGAAGGCGGGCCTTTTCGTCGTCACGGATCGCCACGCCCTCGTAGTCGTGGTAGGCCAGCGAGGCCAGCACAAAAGTGCTTTGCTGGCTGATCGGCAGCACGCCGTGTTTTTGGGCGCTGACGGCCACACCCGCGCGGGTGTGGGTGTGCAGCACGCACCCGGCGTCGGGCCGCACCGCATGCACCGCGCTGTGGATGACAAAGCCGGCCGGGTTGACCGGGTACGGGCTTTCGTCCACCTTGTTGCATTGCATGTCCACCTTGACCAGGCTTGAGGCAGTGATCTCGTCGAACATCAGGCCGTAGGGGTTGATCAGGAACTGGTCCTCGCCACCGGTCACCGAGGCTGGCAGCTTGGCGCTGATGTGGGTGAACACCAGATCGCTCCAGCCATAAAGCGCCACCAGCCGGTAGCAGGCGGCCAGATCGATGCGCAGCCGCCATTCATCGGGATGCATGGTGTCGGGCTTGTTGTTCATGGGGACTCCTTGAGGTCATGGACGGGTTCGCCGCAACTCCATTTCATCACCGATCAGCCCGGCCGTGTCAGCACCTCGAGTCGCGCAAGGTACAGGCGGGCATGCGTGCTGCAGTGGGCGCCGCAGCCCGGACGGCACTGCGGCGTGTCAAGGGCCAGTCTCCTGCGCTCGGGAAGGTTTTGGGAGGACATGATGCTGCCGCATACAATTGCCGATTGGTCTGTACCCCTCTGGCGGTTCTTGCTGTCGGCCGGGTCTGTGCAATCGATTGGCCCCGTGGAGTCTTCAATGTTCATTTCTACCGCCTTTGCCCAAACTGCCCCCGCCGCTGCGTCCGGTGGCGACATGCAATCCACCCTGATCAGCATGCTGCCCCTGCTGCTGATGTTTGCGGTGCTGTATTTCGTCATGATCCGTCCGCAGATGAAAAAGCAAAAAGAGCATCGCGCCATGATCGAAGCGCTGGCCAAGGGTGACGAGGTCGTCACCGCCGGCGGCTTGCTGGGCAAGGTCAGCAAGATTGCCGACGTCTATATCGGCGTCGAGCTGGCCACTGGCGTCGAGGTGCAGTTGCAGCGCAATGCGGTGGTGCAGGTGCTGCCCCGCGGCACGATCAAGTAAAGCGGCTTTTGGTGGCGGCGCTGCGGCTCGTCCGGCGCTGCCGATGTCTGATCCGATGCCCGCGCCCTGCGCCGGGTGTCCAACCCTCCACCCACCATGAACCGCTACCCCGTCTGGAAGTACCTGATCATCGTGATCGCGGTGCTGCTGGGCACCCTCTACACGCTGCCCAATTTCTACGGCGAGGCCCCTGCGGTGCAGGTGTCCTCGGGCAAGGCCACCGTCAAGGTGGACAACGCCACCCTTGAGCGGGTCGAGCAGGCCCTGGCCGGCGCCGCCCTCAAGCCCAACCTGATCGCCCTCGAGGGCACCTCGGTGCGCGCCCGTTTCGCCGATACCGACGAGCAGCTCAAGGCCAAGGACGCGGTGCAAAAAGCGCTCAATACCGACCCGACAGATCCCCAGTACATCGTCGCCCTGAACCTGGTCTCGCGCACCCCGGCCTGGCTGGCGGCCATTCACGCCGCCCCCATGTACCTGGGCCTGGACCTGCGCGGTGGCGTCCACTTCATGCTGCAGGTGGACATGCAGGCGGCCCTGACCAAGCGGGCCGAGGCCCTGGCCGGCGATCTGCGCAGCATGTTGCGCGAGAAGGATGTGCGCCACGGCGGCATCAGCCGCAATGGCCAGAGCATCGAGATTCGCTTGCGCGACAGCCAGCAGCTCGCCGGCGCCAAACGCGTCATCACCGAGCAGCTGCCCGACCTGCAGACCACCGAGAGCACCGAAGCCGGTGGCGAATTCAGGCTGACCGCCAGCATCAAGCCCGAGGCTGCCCGCAAGGTCCAGGAACAGGCCCTCAAGCAGAACATCACCACCCTGCACAACCGCATCAACGAGCTGGGCGTGGCCGAACCGGTGATCCAGCAGCAGGGCCTGGACCGCATCGTGGTGCAGTTACCCGGGGTGCAGGATACCGCCAAGGCCAAGGACATTCTGGGCCGCACCGCCACCCTGGAGGTGCGCATGGTCGACGAAAGCACCGAGGCGCGGGCCGCCGAGCAGGGCGGCGGCACGGTGCCCTTCGGCTCCGATCGCTACCTCGAGCGCAACGGCCAGCCCCTGATCGTCAAGAAACAGGTCATCCTGACCGGTGACAACCTGACCGATGCTCAGCCCGGTTTTGACAGCCAGACCCAGGAGCCGGTCGTGAACCTGAGCCTGGACGCCAAGGGTGCACGCATTTTCCGCGATGTCACGCGCGAGAGCGTGGGCAAGCGCATGGCCATCATCCTGTTTGAAAAGGGCAAGGGCGAAGTCGTGACTGCCCCGGTCATCCGCTCCGAAATCGCCGGCGGGCGGGTGCAGATCTCGGGCCGCATGAGCACGGTTGAAGCCAACGACACCGCACTGTTGCTGCGCGCCGGTTCACTCGCAGCGCCGATGGAGATCATCGAAGAGCGCACCATCGGGCCGAGCCTGGGCGCTGAAAACATCGCCAAGGGCTTCAACAGCGTGACCTGGGGCTTTGTGGCGATCGTGGTCTTCATGAGCGTCTACTACCTGATGTTCGGGCTGTTCTCCAGCGTCGCGCTGGGGGTGAACCTGCTGCTGCTGGTGGCGGTGTTGTCCATGTTGCAGGCCACCCTGACTCTGCCGGGCATGGCCGCCATGGCCCTGGCGCTGGGCATGGCCATCGATTCCAACGTGTTGATCAACGAGCGGGTGCGCGAAGAACTGCGCAACGGCGCCGCACCGCAGACGGCCATCCATGCCGGCTACGACCGCGCCTGGGCCACCATCCTGGACTCCAACATCACCACCCTGATTGCCGGCGTGGCCTTGCTGGCCTTCGGCTCGGGGCCGGTGCGCGGCTTTGCGGTGGTGCATTGCCTGGGCATTCTGACCAGCATGTTCTCGGCCGTGTTCTTCTCGCGCGGCCTGGTCAACCTCTGGTACGGCGGCAAGAAAAAACTCAAGTCGGTGTCGATCGGCACGGTGTGGCGGCCCGAAGGCACGGCCGTCGTCAAGGCCGACTGACGGCGCACCCTCCCCAGGAGTCCTTTAGATGGAATTTTTCAAGATCCGCCGCGACATTCCGTTCATGCGCCACGCCCTGGTGCTCAACGCGATCTCGGCCATCACCTTTGCGCTGGCCGTGTTTTTCCTCGTCACCCGGGGGCTGCACCTGTCGGTGGAATTCACCGGCGGCACGCTCATGGAAGTGAGCTACAGCCAGCCGGCCGACCTGCAGAAGGTGCGCACCCAGGTGGCCTCGCTCGGTTTTGCCGAGGCCCAGGTGCAGAATTTCGGCAATGCGCGCGATGTGCTGATCCGCCTGCCGGTGCAAAAAGGACAGACCACGGCGCAACAAAGCGAGCGGGTGCTGCAGGTCCTCAAGGCCGATGCCCCTGATGTGGTGCTCAAGCGCACCGAGTTCGTCGGCCCGCAGGTGGGCGACGAGCTGCTGACCGACGGCCTGAAGGCGCTGGCCTTCGTGGTGGTGGGCATCATGATCTACCTGGCCTTCCGCTTTGAATGGAAGTTCGCGGTGTCCGGCATCATTGCCAACCTGCACGATATCGTCATCATCCTGGGCTTTTTTGCCTTCTTCCAGTGGGAGTTTTCGCTGGCGGTGCTGGCGGCCGTGCTGGCCGTGCTGGGCTATTCGGTCAACGAGTCGGTGGTCATCTTTGACCGTATCCGCGAGAACTTCCGCCGTTACCGCAAGATGAACACAGTGGAAGTGATCGACAACGCCATCACCTCCACCATCAGCCGTACCATCATCACCCACGGCTCGACCCAGGTCATGGTGCTGTCGATGCTGCTCTTTGGCGGCGAAACGCTGCACTATTTCGCCATGGCCCTGACGATCGGTATCTGCTTTGGCATTTACTCGTCGGTGTTCGTGGCGGCGGCCATTGCCATGTGGCTGGGCATTCAGCGCGAGGACCTGATCCGTCCGGTCAAGAAGGACGGCGACCCCGGCGACGAAAACCGCGGCGCCGTGGTCTGAGGGTCGTGTTCCCGCTCTGGCCGCTGGCAGCCCTGCTGGCCTCGCTGGTGTCGCTGAGCATCGGCACCTCTTTCGCCAAGCATCTGTTTCCAGCGGTCGGGGCCGAGGGCACCACGCTCTACCGCATTGTCTTTGCCACCCTCATCCTGATGGCCCTGTGGCGGCCCTGGCGGCAGCGCTGGTCGCGCCAGGACATCGGCCCGCTGGTGTTGTTCGGTCTCACGCTGGGCGCGATGAACCTGCTGTTCTACAGCGCCCTCAAAACCATACCTTTTGGCCTGGCCATTGCGATCGAGTTCACCGGTCCGCTGGCGGTGGCGTTGTGGACCTCGCGTCGGCCCACCGATCTGCTGTGGGTGGCGATGGCCGTGCTGGGCCTGGGGCTGATCCTGCCCTGGCGCGGGCTCGATGCGCCCGGGGCGCTCGATCCGGTGGGCATGGGCTTTGCCCTTGCCGCTGGCGCCTGCTGGGCCGTTTACATCGTGCTGGGCCAACGGGTCGCGCGCAAGCACGGTGTGCTGGCCACCCCCATGGGCATGCTGGCGGCGGCCGTGCTGGTGGTGCCGATCGGCGTGGCCCATGCCGGCGCGGCACTGCTCGACAGCCGCTGGCTGCTGGCCGGCGTGGCCGTGGCGGTGCTCTCCAGCGCGATTCCCTACACGCTCGAGATGTACGCCTTGCGCCATCTGCCCAAGCGCAGCTTCAGCGTGCTGCTGAGCCTGGAGCCGGCGGTCGGCGCCGTGGCCGGCTGGATCGTGCTGGGCGAGCGCCTGGGCGCGCTGCAGTGGCTGGCCATGGGCTTCATCATGGCCGCCTCGATGGGCGCGGCCTGGTCGGCCGGGCGCGGGCCGGGCGAAACCTGAATTCCCGACTCATGCCGTGTCCTGCAGGGCAGCGGCGAGGGCGGGCACCATGCTGACCACATTGCTTGGGTGGGCAATGGTGTCGGTGCTCCAGACATGGCGCACACCGGCCTGGGCCATTGCTGACAGTGCATCGCCCATGAACAGGGCGTGCGTGACCGCCGCATCCACCGAAACCGCCCCCGCCTGCCGCAGCAGCCGGCTGGCCTGCGCGAGGGTGCGACCGCTGCTGGCCACATCGTCGACCAGCACCACCGCCCGGCCCTGCACGGCGACATCGGGCAAGGCAATCTCGACCTGCAGGTCGCCGTGGCGCACCTTGCTGCACACCGCATGGTCGAAGCCGTGTGCGCCAGCGGCCTGGCGCACCCAGGCGGCCGATTCGCTGTCCGGTCCGATCAGCAGCGGGTGCTCCAGCTGCGAGGCGATCCAGTCCCCCAGCACCGGCGCGCCCGACAGCGCCAGTGCGCGCGCAGCTGGCACGGCCTCGTGCAGCGTGGCCACCCGGTGCAGATGGGGGTCGACGGTGATCACGCTGTCAAACAACCCGGCCAACAGCTGCCCGACGATGCGCTGGCTGACGGCCTCGCCGGACCGAAAGGCCATGTCCTGGCGCATGTAGGCCAGGTAGGGGCAGAGCAGGTCCAGCTGCTGCGCGCCCAGGCTGCGGGCGGTGGGTGCGGCCAGCAGCAGCTCGGTGAGCTTGTCGCCGCAATGGTGCAGTCCGCGCAGGATCACCACCCGCGCCGGCAGTGGCTGGGGCAGCCGCAGGCGGATCTCGCCGTCCGGAAACCGGTGACGCTCGATCGGGGCGCAGGCCATGCCGCTGGCCCGGGCCAAGCGCAGGGCCAGCTCGCTTTCATCGTCAAAGTAGAGCAGCCGGGCCGCTTCAGAATTCAACATACACGCGCGGAAGTTCATCAATGGTGCCAATGCGGTAGCCGCTGGCCTGGGCCACCCGCTGGGCGGCAAAGGCCAGATCCGAGGGGTAGACGGCATGCACCCGGTAGAGCAGGTCGCCGGCCGCCACCGGCTCGCCGAGCTTGCGCTGCAGGTCCACCCCCGCTGCCTTGACCTTGGGCGCACCCGCCAGCCGGGCAATGCGGGCAATCTGCAGATTGTCGATCGCGGTCACCACGCCCGCACGCTCGGCGCACACCTCCAGCGTGAGCGCGCCCAGCTGCGGGTGATGGTGGTCAAAGCCATGGCTGCCCTGGGCGGCAATGATCGCCTGCATGCGGGCCAGAGCGCGTCCGCCGTCAAGAATGTCGCGGGCAATCGCAAAGCCCTCGCCGCCGCGCACATCGGGGTCGCATTCAAGCAGTCGGCCAGCGAGCCGCAAGGCCTTCTGGCGCAGGTCCATGGGCGCCTCGGGATGGTTTTCCAGCACGCGCATGACATCGCGTGCCTCGAGCACCGGGCCGATGCCGCGGCCCACCGGCTGGCGGCCGTCGGTGATCACCACATCGAGCGACAGATGCAGCCGGGCGGCCACGTATTCGAACAGCCGCCGCAGGTGCTGGGCGTCCGCCATGGAGCGCAGCTTGGCCGTGGGGCCGACCGGAATGTCCAGCACCAGATGGGTCGAGCCGGCCGCCACTTTCTTTGACAGGATCGAGGCCACCATCTGCCCCGGCGAGTCCAGCGAGAGCGGCCGCTCCACCGCAATGAGCACATCGTCGGCGGGCGAGAGGTCGGCGGTGCTGCCCCAGGCCAGGCAGCCGTGGTGCTGGCGCACGATGGCCGAGAGCTGCTCGAAAGGCAGCTCCACATTGGCCAGCACCTCCATGGTGTCGGCGGTGCCGGCCGGCGAGGTGATGGCCCGTGAAGACGTTTTGGGGCAGAGCATCCCGTGGGCCGCCACAATCGGCACCACCAGCATCGAGGTGCGGTTGCCGGGGATGCCGCCAATGCAATGCTTGTCCACCACCTGCGGTGCGCCCCAGTCAAGCCGGCGACCGGCGTCGATCATGGCCTCGGTGAGGTGGTAGACCTCCTCGCGATCGAGCTCGCCACGGCTGGTCGCCACCACAAAGGCGGTCAGCTCGATCTTCGAATAGTGGTGCCCGGCAATGTCATGCACGATGGCGTGAAAGTCCTTGCGGTCCAGACGTTCGCCATTGATCTTGCGGAACAGGGCCTCCATCGAGGCCGGGGGTTCGGCCTGTGCCACCCAGGTGGCGTCACCTTCAGGCGCACCGAGCTGGGCGAAGGCGTCTTCGGACAGCCCGACCTCGGCGCAGCCCACCAGCCGGTCGTCATCGACCACATGGAGGCTGGCCACCACCTCTCGGCCGTGGGTGCGCACCGTCACCCGCGACAGGGCCTGAAAGCCCTCGGTGCGGTAGACGGCGCAGTCGCGGTGCAGGTAGGCCACGTTTTCGCGGTAAGTGTCGATCGCCACACGCCGCAGACGCAGTGTCGCGCCCTCGCTCAGGCTCGCCAGGGCGGTGGGCGCGGCGTCGTTCATGGTGGGCGCAGGCTAGAGCAACATGGCGGGGCGGCGCGCCATGGCCTCGCGCCAGCGCAGCAGATGCGGATGGCGCTGTGCATCGGGCCGGACCTTGACCACGCGGGCAAAGTCCACCGCCACCACGGCGGTGATGTCGGCCACGCTCAGCCGCTGCGTGGCGATGAATTCCCGCTCGCGCAGATGAGCGTCGAGCGCCAGCAGGAACTGTTGCAGCCGAGCCAGGCCGCGTTCGGCCAGCTGCGGGATCTGGCCATAGTCCACCGGGCCGGGCAAGGCCCGGCCGGCCATGGCCGGCGAGCTGTTGCGCAAGGCTTCGGCAATCGGCATCAGTCCCTCGAACTCGACGCGCCACTGCCAGCTGGCAACTTCGGCCTTCTCGAGAGCGCTCTCGCCGAGCAACGGCGGCTCGGGAAACCGCGCCTCCAGATAGGCCGCGATGGCTGCGTTGTCGGTCAGCACCCTGCCCTCTTCAGTGCGCAGGGCCGGAACGGTGCATTGCGGGTTGATCTGGCGGTAGGCCGCACCGAGCTGTTCGCCGGCCCGCAGGTCGATCTGCACGGTGTCATGCGCCACGCCTTTTTCGGCCAGCAGGATGCGGGCTCGGCGCGGGCTGGGGGCAGTGGCGCAGTCGTACAGGGTGATCATGTGCCCGCCTGCAACTTGTCCTGGGTGCGGGTGTCGAAGTCCGAGGCATCGTGACGTTCGTGCAGTTGCTGCTCGGGCGGCCCAACCACCCGGTTGACGATGCGCCCGCGACGCACCGCCGGCCGCTGAGCGATGTCATGGGCCCAGCGCACCACATGCGTGTACTCGTGCACCTGCAGGAACTCGCCGGCCTCGTACAGGGTGCCGCGGGCCAGTCCGCCATACCAGGGCCAGATGGCGATGTCGGCAATCGTGTAATCGTCGCCGGCCATGAAGCGCGACTCGGCCAGGCGCCGGTCAAGCACATCCATCTGCCGCTTGACTTCCATCGCAAAGCGGTCGATGGCGTACTCGATCTTGGTCGGTGCATAGGCATAGAAATGGCCAAAACCGCCGCCCAGGTAAGGTGCGCTGCCCATTTGCCAGAACAGCCAGGCCAGACATTCGGCCCGCCGGGCGCCCTCGGCGGGCAGGAAGGCGCCAAATTTTTCGGCCAGGTACATCAGGATGGCGCCCGACTCGAACACCCGCACCGGCTCGGGTCCGCTGCAGTCCAGCAGGGCCGGGATCTTGGAGTTGGGGTTGACGCCGACAAAGCCGCTGCCGAACTGCTGGCCCTCGTTGATGCGGATCAGCCAGGCGTCGTACTCGGCGCCGGCATGGCCCGCCGCCAGCAGCTCTTCGAGCAGGATGGTCACCTTCTGCCCGTTGGGGGTGCCCAGCGAATACAGCTGCAGCGGGTGTTTGCCGCGTGGCAGGTCCTGCTCGTGGGTGGGGCCGGCCACCGGCCGGTTGATATTGGCAAAGCGCCCGCCGTTGGGCTGTTGCCAGCGCCAGACCCGGGGCGGTTGGTAGGGGGTGGTGTCGGTCATGCCTTCATGATAGGCCAAGTGCTGCGCCACAGGGCGGCCTGGGTGCGGCGCCGCGCAACGCGGGGTGTGGTGGCGCCAAAGCACAGGGCCTGGCGGCCGCGAAAGCGCCGAACTCAACCGCCGCGAAAACGCGGCGAGCGGCGTTCGGCAAAGGCGGCTCGGCCCTCGGCAAAGTCGGCGCTGGCGCTGCTGCTGCGCTGGCGCTCGCGCAGGCGCTGCACGTCGTAGTCGCCGCAGGCGATTTCGTGGATCGAGCGCTTGGTGTCCTGCACCGCCAGCGGTGCCAGGGCCAGCACATCCTGCACCAGGGCCTGGACGGTGGCATCCCAGTCGCCGGGCGGGCACAAGGCCTCGAACAGGCCCAGGGCCTGCAGCCGGGCCGTGTCAAACGGCCGCCCGGTCAGGAAGGCCCGTTGCGTGGCCAGCACCCCGAAGCGGCTGACATAGCGCCGCAGGCCGCTGGGGTAGAAATGCAGGCCCAGCGCGGTGGCCGGCATGCGCCACTCGATGCCCTGCAGCCCTACTCGCAGGTCGCAGGCCAGCACCAGGTCGGTGGCGCCGCCGTACACGCTGCCGTTGAGCGCGCAAACCGTCACCGGGCGCAGCCGGGCCAGCAGTTCGGGCACCTGCTCGAAGGCCGAGGCCCCCTGGGCGTCTTCATCAAAGCCACCGATGTCATAGCCCGCGCAGAACACCGGCCGGGGCTGTCCCGTGGTGTTGGCCGTGAGCACCAGCACCCGCACCCCATGGTCCTTGTCCACCGTGTCCAGGTGCGCCAGCAGCACCTGCAGGTCTTCGTTGTCCAGCCGGTTGCGCTGGGCGGGCCGGTTCAGGGTCAGGGTGGCGACCCCCGCTTCGATGTGCAAAACGGGGGTGCCGGGCGGGGGCAGGAGGGGTTTCATGCGCCGACCAGCGTAGCACAGCAGGTGCACGCGCAAGCCAATAAAAAGGGCGCCCCTCAGGCGCCCTGTGTGCAAGCTCCAGGCCCTGCGGGCCCGGTGGCTTACTTGGCCTTGGCCGTTTTGCCCATGGCGGACTTGACAGCGGCTTCAGCCTGGGCCGAAGCGGCCTTGATGTTGGCCTCGGCCTGCTCGGCAGCCTGCTTGGCCACTTTCTTGAGCGTCTCGGCAGCGCTCTGGCTGGCGTCGTAGGCGGTCTTGATGACGGCCACGGCGGCGTCCGAGCCGGCGGGGGCGTTCTTCAGGCTGTTCTCGACCAGGGTCTTGACCGTGGCTTGTTGCTCGGCCACCTTGGCTTCGACCGCCTTGGTGATCTCGGCACCGGTGCTCGAAGCGATGTCATACAGATGACGGCCGTAGGAGACACTTTTCTCGAAAGCGGGCTGCACCAGGGCAGCCTGGGCGGCCATCAGGTCCTGGGGGTTCTTGACCGACAGCAGGCTGTGGGCGCCCGAGAAGGTCTCGGCGACGGCGGCCTTGCTGGCGGCCAGGTTCAGTTCCACCAGACGCTCGAAGCCGCTGAAGGCGGTCTGGGTCAGGCCGGCGACGGCGTCGATATGGGCTTTGTGGGCGGCGACGAATTGATCGGTGTTGAAGTTCATGGCAGGGTCCTTGAAGAGAGGTTTTGTTGCAATGCAGCAATTGTTGGGGCGGCAGGCCGCCATGGCAAGGGTTGGCCCCCCTTTTTAGAGTCGGCACTCCAAATCGGGCGGCTGCCGCGCGGTGACTACACTTGCCGGGTTGGCCGGTGTGGCGGCTGCTTGAAACCCTGTCCATGGAATACCTGACCCTGTTGCTGTTGCTGGCCCTGGCCGTTCACCTGCTCAACCGGCGCGCGCAAGGCGTGCGCACGGCGCTGCTGGCCGGCCATTTGCGCCCTTTGCAGATTGAGCAGCACATGCAGCGCATCACCGAAGGCAGCATGCGTGCCCTGGCCGAAACCGACCCGCAGCGCCAGGCGCAGATCTGGGCCGGTCTGGGCGATGCCGAACAGCGTCTGGCGCAGGACTTCCAGCGTCTGGCGGACGCCTTTGCGCAGGTGCCGGCGCCGCAGGCCCGGGTCCTGAAACTGGCGCTGCCCGGGCTGGACCAGCTTTCGCCGCGCACCACGTTCGACATGCGCCGTGCCCTGCGCATCCATGCCGAGGGCATCGAGCGGGCGGTGGCCAATGCCGACGCACTGCCCCCCAGGGATCGCGCCTTTCGCCTCATGGGCGAGATGTTCCTGATGCAGCACACCTGCCACTGGTTTTGCCGTTCGCGCATGATTGCCAACGCCCGCATGCTGGCGCAGCACCAGACGCCCTACACGCGGGCGCTGGAGGCGGTGGGGGCGCAGACGCGGGCGGACTATCTGGCGCTGGTGCAGGGCTGAGCGCTCAGGGCGCGTCGGGCTGGCGTGCAGGCGCGGCATCAATGAAGGCTTGCAGCGCTATGCAGGCCTGCTCGACGGCCATGATTCGCGGCCAGCGCGACAGATCGACCTTGAATCGGCGTGCGCTTTCGATTTGGGGCACCAGGTAGACGTCGGCCAGGGTGGGTGCGTCGCCGTGGCTGAAGCGCCCCCGCAACGGATCGGCGGCCAGCAGGGCTTCATAGGCATCAAAGCCGGCGCCGATCCAGGTGCCGCACCAGGCGTTGATGGCATCCTCGCTGGCGCCAAAGTTCTTGCGCAGGTATTCCAGAATGCGGCGGTTGTTGACCGGGTGGGTGTCGCAGCCAATGACAGCCGCCAGTGCACGTACCCGGGCACGGCGCTGCGGATCGCGCGGCAGCAGGGCCGGTGTGGGGTATTTTTCTTCCAGCCATTCGATGATGGCCGGCGACTGGATCAGCACCTCGCTGCCGGTGTCGAGCGCCGGCACCATCTGTTGCGGGTTGATGGCGCGAAAGGCCTCGCCCAGATGCTCATCCACCCGCAGGTCCACCGCCACGTATTCGGGGGTCAGCCCTTTGAGGTTGAGCGCAATGCGCAGCCGGTGCGAGGTGCCGCTGCGGAAAAAGTTGTAGAGCTTCATGGCGTGTTCCGGGTGGGTGACTGCAGGGCCGTCAGGCACAGCGTGTCTGGCCTTGATTTTTTCATGTCCTGGTCCGCTTGTCGCGGCCGTTTTTATTCAATCGGCAGCGCCAATGTCCAGCGCGACTTCGGCCACACCCTCGACGCGACCGGTGATCCGGTCGCCGGGGACCACCGCGCCCACGCCTTCGGGGGTGCCGGTGTAGATCAGGTCGCCGGGTTGCAGGTGGTAGTAGGTGGACAGATCGGCAATGATTTCGCGGATGTTCCAGATCAGCTTGTCGATGCCGGAGGACTGCCGGGTCACCCCATTGACTTCCAGGGCGATGGCCCCCTGGTCGATCACCACGCCGGGCATGGGCACGATCGCGGAGCAGACCGCGCCTTGCTCGATGTCCTTGCCCGTGTCCCAGGGGCGGCCCTTGTCGCGGGCCGTCAGCTGCAGGTCACGGCGCGTCATGTCCAGGCCGGCAGCGTAGCCGTAGACCAGCTCATGGGCGTTGGCTTCGCTCACGCGAAAGCCGGTTTTGCCGATGGCAACCACCAGCTCCATTTCGTAGTGGTAGTTGCTGGTGCGCGGCGGATAGGCCACGGCCGCGCCGCTTTCCACCAGGCTTTGGGGCGACTTGGTGAAATAGAAGGCCTGCTCGACGCTTTTGTCGACCGGACGGCCCATCTCGACGGCGTGGGCGTGGTAATTGCGCCCGACGCAGAAGATACGGTTGACCGGAAAGCGTTCCTGCCGGCCACGAATGGGCAGGGACTCCACAGTGGGAGGGGTAAAGAGGTAAGTGTGCATTTGAAAATTTCCTGTCAAGGCGCCAGGCGCCGTCATGAATCAGCCCCGGTTCTCGTACACGCCGAGCTTGCGGTGCAGCGGTGACTCGTCGGCCATGAAGACAAACGCGGGCTGAGCGGCATGCAGGTTGGTCAGCGTCACGGCCTCGTAGCCGGGGGCGCAGCAGGTGTCGGCCTCGGCCAGGCGGAAGGTGCTGTCCATGATGCGGGCCTGCACCGCGCCCTCGATCAGGTGAAACACCTGTGCCGGCGAGCGCGCTGGCAGCCTCAGGCTCTGGCCCGGGCGCAGCATCAGGGCGTAAAAGCCCAGAATGTTTTCGGCGTCGTGGCCGGTTTCCGGGTTGATGTAGGTCACCTGCACACATTCCAGCGCCGGATCGTCGGCCGCCAGCGAGAGCAGGCTGGCGCGGGTTTCAGCCCAGGGGTAGCGCAGCACCGGGTAGGCCTTGTGACTGCGTTCGAACACGCGCGTGGGCGCCACGCCGGCACGCACATGCTGGCGGTCACCCCGCCCGGTGTGGGTGTGCTGGCGATCGCCGTTGATGTGGTAGCTCGCCTCCATGTAGTACACCAGTGGCAGATCCAGCACATCGAGCCAGACCACTGGCGCAGTACCGTCGTGGCCGTGCTCGTGCCACAGCCCGGTGGGGGTGAGGATCAGATCGCCGCGCTGCATGGGGCATTTTTCGCCATCCACCGTGGTCCATGCCCCCTCGCCCTCGACGACCATGCGCACCGCATTGGGCGTGTGGCGGTGGCTCGGGGCCCACTCGCCGGGCAGCAGCAGCTGCATGCCCAGGTAGATGGCTGCGCTGGCCTGCATCTTTTCCAGCCCGTGGCCCGGGTTGGCCAACACCAGCACGCGCCGTTCGGCCTTTTCGATCGGCGTGAGTTCGCCGGCTTGCAGCAGCAGCGGCTTGATGTCCTGGTAGGCCCAGCAGGTGGGCCGGGTTTGCCGCGCAGGCACCCCGGGCGGCAGCACCCCGCGCAGGCTGGGCCACAGCGGCACCAGGTTCAGGGCCTGGAGTTCATCGCGGTAGTGCTGCGGCAGGTCTTCGAGTTTTCCGAGTTCTTGCATGCTTGATCTCCGGTGTTTCAAGGGGTGATCCGGTGGCCTGGCCGGACCGGCGGGGTCAGCCCCTTGCGGGGTCGCCGCCACAGGCGCATCGTGGGCCTTCAGCCTGGCTGCAGGCAGTTGTTCACGTTCCAGCCGTACAGCCATTCCAGCGCATCGTAAAAGCGCTCCTGCGTGCGGCCACGCCAGAGCTGGTTGCGGATCAGACGCTCGACACCGGCTGCATGGTACAGCCGGCCCATCTCGCGGCCCGAAAGCACGATGCGCCCGGTGCGCGGCACGCGGTTGGCTGCGTACACCGGCAGCGCCCGGTCCCAATCGTTGTGGTGCACGCGCAGGGCCTCGCCCAGAGTCACCGCGTCCTCGATGGCCATGCAGGCACCCTGGGCCATGTACTGCGTGGTGGGGTGGGCGGCGTCGCCCAGCAGGGTGGCACGGCCGAACACCCAGGTGTCGATCGGCTCGCGGTCGGCGGTGGCCCAGCGCTTCCAGCTGCGCGGCAGTTCAATGAGCTGGCGGGCCCTGGGGCAGATGCCCTGGAAATAGCTCTCGACCTCCTGCTTGCTGCCGTCGGTCACGCCCCACTGCTCCTGCTGGCGGCTGTGGAAGGTCACCACCACGTTGTACTGCTCGCCACCGCGCAGGGGGTAGTGCACCAGATGGCACTTGGGCCCGGCCCACAGGCTGGCGGCATTCCACTTCAGGTCGTCAGGAAAGTCGGCCTGCTCGACCACGGCGCGGTAGACCACATGGCCGGTCACCCGGGGCGGGTCGTTCACATACTGGCTGCGCACCACCGACTTGCCGCCGTCGGCGCCGATCAGGGCCTGCCCGGTCCAGCGCTTGCCGTGCTGGTCGATGGCCGTCACGGTGTGGGCCTGCGTGTCCTGTTCGATCCTTTCGATGCGGGTGCTGGTGAAAAACGACACCCGGCCGGTCTCCACGGCCCCTTCAAGCAGGGCGCCGTGAATGTCGGCACGGTGGATCACCGCGTACGGGTTGCCAAAACGCTGGCGGAAGGCTTCACCGGTTTCGATCCGGCCCACCAGGGACTCGTCGATGGCGTCATGCATCACCATGCAATCGGTGTACACGGCGCGGCTGCGGGTCTTGTCGCCCACGCCCAGCGCATCAAAGGCATGAAAGGCGTTGGGCCCGAGCTGGATGCCGGCACCGATCTCGCCGATTTCAGGGGCCTGCTCGAACACTTGCACATGAAAGCCCTGGCGCACCAGCGCCAGCGCCGCGGCCAGACCGCCAATGCCGCCGCCCGCAATCAGCACCGGCAAGGAAGAGGGGGAATCCGACATGGGGGCTCCTGAAAGCTGAACAAGATGCATGCATATTATATGTATACATACAATAAATGCCGCCTTCAAGACCCTGCGACCCAGAGGGTCTTAAGCGAATTGCTGAATGCAGGCCTGCACCTTGTGCCGGGCTGCGCCCTGCAAGGCCAGCAGCACCTCGGGGTCGAAACGGGTGCAGCCATGGCGGCGGTCCAGATCGCGCGCCATGCGGCCCAGCAGGTGGGCCGTCACCTCGGCATCGGCCAGCGCCCGGTGGGCCCGGCCGGCGGTGGGAAGATCGAGCCACTCGGCCAGGGTGCCCAGCCGGTGGTTGGGGGCGTCGGGGTAGAGGCGGCGTGCAAGACGCACCGTGCAGGCAAAGGGCTGCGGCGCCTGCAGGTCGCAGCGCAAGAGCTCGGCCCGCCAGAACTGCCGGTCAAAGGCGGCGTTGTGCGCCACCAGCGTGCGTGTGCCCACAAACCGCGCAGCCTCGCGCATGACGGCATCGGCCGCAGGCGCACTGGCCAGCATGGCATTGCTGATGCCCGTGAGCTGGGTGATGAAGGGCGGTACCCGAACCCCCGCATTCATCAGGCTGGCAAAGCGGTCCACAATGCGGCCGCCTTCAAGCAGACAGATGGCCACTTCGGTCGCTCGCGCCCCCATGGCCGGTGTGGCACCCGTGGTTTCAAAGTCGATGACGGCCAAGTTGGACATGACGTAAAGGCTCAACCCACCATCTGAAGAGTCAGACGCGCAACAAGATCAAGGTCAGGGCTCAAACAACCCCTCAAAGCCCATTCAAACGTCAATATTCCCCGCCCTGAGCGCGTTGCTCTCGATGAAGTCGCGGCGCGGCTCCACTTCGTCGCCCATGAGCATGGTGAAGACGCGGTCGGCTTCGATGGCGTCGTCGATCTGCACGCGCAGCAGGCGGCGCACGGTGGGGTCCATGGTGGTTTCCCACAGCTGCTCGGGGTTCATCTCGCCCAGGCCCTTGTAGCGCTGGCGGGCGGTGGTGCGTTCGGCTTCGCCAATGAGCCACTGCATGGCCTGGCGGAAGTCGGCAACCTTTTCTTCCTTTTGCTTGTCGCCTTCGCCACGGGTGACCTTGGCGCCTTCGGCAAGAAGCCCGCGGAAGGTGTCGGCCGCTTCGGCCAGGGCCGCATAGTCGGCGCCGTGCACAAAGTCCTGCGTGAGCACGCTGCTCTTGATGTTGCCGTGGTGGCGGCGGCTGATGCGCAGCAGGGGCTTGTCGGTGCGGACATCGAACTCGGCGGCCACTTCGGCGGGCACGCCGGTGGTGTTGAGTTCTCGCAACTTGGCCTGCAGCGCCGGGGCGCAGGCGGACGCGTCTTCGAGCGTGTCGAGGTTGAGGGGCACACCGTCGGCAATGGCGCGCAGGGCTTCCTGGTCCATGAAGTTCGACAGGCGCTCAATCACGGCCTCGGCCACCTGGTGTTTGCGGGCCAGCGCTTCAAGGGTGTCGCCGCGCAGCTCCTGACCCTGGGCGCCCCCGGTGTGCACGGCCGCATGGTTCATGGCCACGCGCAGCAGGAAGGCGTCGAGCGCCGGACCGTCTTTGAGGTAGAGCTCCTCCTTGCCGTTCTTGACCTTGTAGAGCGGCGGCTGCGCGATGTAGATGTGGCCGCGCTCGACCAGCTCGGGCATCTGGCGGTAGAAGAAGGTCAGCAGCAGCGTGCGGATATGGGCGCCGTCGACGTCCGCGTCGGTCATGATGATGATGCGGTGGTAGCGCAGCTTGTCGGGGTTGAAGTCGTCGCTGCTGCTCTTGCCGCTGTCTTCGCCGGCTTTGCCGATGCCGGTGCCAAGAGCCGTGATCAAGGTGATGATCTCGTTGCTCGACAGCAGCTTTTCGTAGCGGGCTTTCTCGACGTTCAGGATCTTGCCACGCAGCGGCAGGATGGCCTGGAACTTGCGGTCGCGGCCTTGCTTGGCCGAGCCACCGGCGGAGTCACCCTCGACAATGTAGATCTCGCACAGGGCGGGGTCTTTTTCCTGGCAGTCGGCCAGTTTGCCGGGCAGGCCCATGCCATCGAGCACGCCTTTG
>CAYMMK010000020.1:27421-32588 GCA_964391575.1 uncultured Limnohabitans sp. | reverse complement strand
ATGGAGACCGGCGGCATCTCGCGCCGGCTCATCGAGTTCTCCAAGAGCATCGTGGGCGGCATCCAGGGGGGACTGCCCATGACCTGTGTGCTCACCTGCATGATTTTCGCGGCAGTGTCGGGCTCATCGGTGGCCACCACCTTTGCCATCGGGGCGATCCTCATTCCTGCCCTCATCAAGCACGGCTACCCGCGACCCTGGGCCACAGCCCTGCAGGCCACGTCGGCCGAACTGGGCGTGATCATCCCTCCTTCGATTCCGATGATCCTGTTTGGCGTCAGTGCCGAAGTTTCCATCGGGGAACTGTTCATCGCCGGTGTCGGCCCGGGTTTGCTGATTGGTTGTGCCTTGATGCTGTTTGTCTGGCTGTATGCCAAATTCACCGGTCTGGGCAAAAACGACGGAGACGGCCGCCTGAGTTTCAGCAAGGCCACCTGGCAGGCGGGCTGGGCGCTGCTGATGCCCCTGGTGGTCCTGGGCGGCATTTATGGCGGCGTTTTCACCCCGACCGAGGCGGCTGCGGTGGCCGTGCTGTATGCCTTTGTGATCGGCACCCTGGTCTACCGCGAAATCAAGCTCAAGGACCTGATGCCGATCCTGCGCAAATCGGTCATCTCCAGCGCGGTGATCATGTTCATCATTGCCAATGCCGGATTGTTCGCCTTCCTGATCACCCGCGCGGGTGTGCCCGCAGCGATCGGACAGTGGCTGCAGGAAATCCTGCAGTCACCCGCCTATTTCCTGCTGGGCATCAACGTGGCCCTGTTCATCATCGGGATGTTCATCGAGACAGGCGCGGCCATCATCGTGCTGGCCCCCATTCTGGTGCCGGTGGCCATCCACTTCGGCATTGATCCGGTGCATTTCGGCATGGTGGTGGTGGTCAATCTGGCCCTGGGCATGGTCACCCCTCCCTTCGGCGTGAACCTGTTTGCCGCCTGTACCGTGGCCAGAATTTCGCTGGACAGGATCATTCGGGACCTGATCCCGTTCATCGGGGTGGTGCTCGGCTGTCTGATGATCATCAGCTATGTGCCCGAACTTTCCCTGACCCTGCGCGACATGGTCTACAACAAATAGCGCTAAAATGCACGGGTCAGGAGAGCGCTGGTTCCACCGGAGCCGGCCGCCGAAGGCGCAGGCTGCAGACCGGCTGAACGCTCAGGCAAAAGGACTGACGAAGCGTCCTGCAGTTGCCGGGCGCTGCCTCACTGGAGAGAGATGCCGGGCCATCGTGCTTCGGCATCCACCGAAGGCGCAAACCGCAGGGTGCCACCGCATCCCCGGCGAATCGCTCAGGTAAAGCGGACAGCGAGGGCCCACCACGGCATGTGCCGGGGTGTGATCGCCCTTGAAAGCTGCCCATGTCCGCCGATGCCACCGCCTCACTGCTCTCGTCCCCGCTGAACGCTCTGCACCTCGAACTCGGTGCGCGCATGGTGCCGTTTGCCGGTTATCACCTGCCCGTGCAGTACCCGGCAGGTCTGGTGGCCGAGCACCACCACACCCGCACGGCAGCAGGCCTGTTCGATGTCTCACACATGGGCCAGTTGCGCCTGCACGGACCGGATGCCGCCGCAGCTTTTGAAAGCCTGATGCCTGTGGATGTGATGGGCCTGGGGTTGCACAGGCAGCGCTACGGCCTGCTGCTCAATGACGAAGGCGGCATCCTCGATGACCTGATGTTTGTGAACCGTGGCGAAGATATTTTTGTGATCGTCAACGGCGCCTGCAAGCACGAGGATCTGGCCCACATCCGCAGCCGCATGGGCCACCGCTGCGCAGTCGAGCCGCAATTCGACCGTGCGCTCCTGGCCCTGCAAGGCCCGCAGGCCGCGACCGCGCTCGAGCGCCTGCTGCCCGGTCTCAAGCAACTTGTGTTCATGACCGGCATGCCCACCCGATGGAAGCACGGAGGGCAAGGGGCCGAGCTTTACGTGACCCGCAGCGGTTACACGGGAGAAGACGGTTTCGAAATTTCCCTGCCTGCAAGTGCGGCCGAAGCCTTTGCACGCGCCCTGCTGGCCCAGCCCGAGGTCAAGCCGATCGGTCTGGGGGCCCGCAATTCGCTGCGCCTGGAAGCCGGCTTGTGCCTGTACGGCAACGACATCGACACCCGCACCACGCCGGTCGAAGCGAATCTGGGCTGGGCGATGCAGAAGGTGCGCCGCACCGGTGGCGCCCGCGCCGGTGGCTTTCCTGGCGCCGACAAGGTGCTGGCCCAGCTGGACGGCACCACACCTGCCCAGCGTCTTCGCGTCGGTCTGGTGGGTCTGGAGCGTGTGCCTGTGCGCGAGCATGTCGAGCTCTACAACGGCAGCGGTCAGAAGATCGGCGAAGTGACCAGCGGCCTGCTCGCCCCGACCGCCGACAAGCCCGTGGCCCTGGCCTACGTGCAGGCAGACCATTGCGCCGCAGGCACCCGTCTGAACGCCATGGTGCGCGGCAAGGCCGTACCCATGGAAGTCAGCCCCCTGCCCTTTGTCCCCAACCGCTATTTCCGCGGCTGATTCCCCTGAAAAACGGGATCTGACCCCAATTAACACCCCATCCAAGGAGCAACTCATGAGCCTGAAATACACCGAAGACCACGAATGGATCCGTGTCGAGGGCGACACCGCCACGGTTGGCATCACCCACCACGCCCAGGATGCGCTGGGCGATGTGGTGTTTGTGGACCTGCCCGAAACCGGCAAGTCCTTTGCCCAGAAGGATGTGGCCGGCGTGGTCGAGTCCGTCAAGGCTGCGGCCGATGTGTTCATGCCGGTCAGCGGGGCGATCCTCGAAGTCAACGAAGAGCTGCGCAGCGACCCCTCCCTGGCCAACAGCGATCCGCTGGGCAAGGGATGGTTTTTCAGGGTCCAGCTGTCCAACCCCGCCGAAGTCGATGCCCTGCTCGACGAGACGGCCTACCACAAGTTCTCGGCGGGCTGACCCTGCAAGCCTTGAATGAAGGGCTTCCCGCCGGAGCCCTTTGTTCAATGTTTTGACCGGAGCCTGCCATGTTGATGTCTGCCCACCGCCCCCTGGGTGCACTGGAAAACCCGTCCGAATTCATCGCCCGTCACATCGGCATCAGCCCGCAGGACGAGGCGCACATGCTGAGCGTGATCGGCGAGGCCTCGCGCCGCGCCCTGATCGAGTCCATCGTGCCGCGCTCGATTGCGCGCAGCCAGGCCATGCAACTGCCCGCCCCCGTGACGGAGGCGGCGGCCCTCGAGCAGCTCAGGGGCATTGCCCGCAAGAACAAGCTCTACAAGTGCTTCATCGGCCAGGGCTACCACGGGACGCACACGCCGGGGGTCATCCTGCGCAACGTTCTTGAGAATCCCGCCTGGTACACGGCCTACACGCCTTACCAGGCCGAGATTTCCCAGGGCCGCATGGAGGCGCTGATCAACTTCCAGACCATGGTCTGTGATCTGACCGGCATGCCGATTGCCAACGCCTCCATGCTCGACGAAGCCACCGCCGCCGCCGAAGCGATGACGCTGGCGATGCGGTGCAGCAAGTCCAAATCCAATGTTTTTTTTGTGGACGATCAGGTCTTGCCCCAGACCCGCGAGGTCATTGAGACGCGCGCAAAGCCTTTGGGCATCGAGGTGCGCACATGCAATGGCCCCGAGGCCTTGCAAAACGAAAGTTTTGCGGTGCTGCTGCAATACCCTGGTGAAAGTGGTGAAGTTCGGGATCTGAGCCCGTGGGTACAAGACTACAAGAGCAAAGGCGGCATTGTCGTGTTTGCCGCAGACTTGCTGGCGCTGGCGCTGCTCAAGACCCCGGGCGAGATGGGTGCCGACATCGTGGTGGGCACCACCCAGCGCTTTGGCATGCCCATGGGCGCGGGCGGCCCGCATGCCGCCTACATGGCCTGCCGCGACGAATACAAGCGGTCCCTGCCCGGCCGGCTGGTGGGCGTGAGCGTCGATGCGCACGGCAATCCGGCCTACCGGTTGTCACTGCAGACCCGCGAACAGCACATCCGGCGCGAAAAAGCCACCAGCAATATCTGCACCGCGCAGGTGCTGCCTGCGGTGGTGGCCAGCATGTACGCGGTCTACCATGGCTCCGAAGGCCTCACGCGTATCGCCCAGCGCATCGCCAGCTACACGGCCGTGCTGGCCGAGGGCCTCAAGTCGCTTGGTGCATCGCTGCTGCACGGCACGGCGTTCGACACACTGACCGTCGATTGCGGCAACGCTGCAGCCGCCAACACCCTGCACGACAAGGCTGTGGCCCAGCAGCTCAACCTGCGCCGCTACAGCGGTGGTCGGGCAGGCTTCGTGGGCATCACGCTGGACGAAACCACCACGCGCGAAGACATCACCACCCTCTGGGGCCTGTTTGCGCAGAATGACCAGAAGCTGCCTGCCTTCGAGCAATTCGATAAAGGCATCGCGCCGCTGATCCCCGAGTCCCTGCGCCGCACCAGCGCTTTCCTCACGCATCCGGTGTTCAACCGCTACCACTCAGAGACCGGCATGCTGCGCTACATCCGCCAGCTCTCCGACAAGGATCTGGCGCTGGACCGCACCATGATCCCGCTGGGCTCGTGCACCATGAAACTCAATGCCACGAGCGAGATGATCCCCATCACCTGGCCCGAGTTCGCGCAGCCCCACCCCTTTGCACCGGCCGATCAGATGCAGGGCTATGCCGAGCTGGACCAGCAGCTGCGCGACTGGCTGTGCCAGGCTACCGGCTACAAAGGCATCAGCCTGCAGCCCAATGCCGGCAGCCAGGGTGAATACGCCGGTCTGCTGGTGATCCAGGCCTACCACCGCGCCCAGGGCCAGGGCCAACGCAATATCTGCCTGATTCCATCGAGTGCCCATGGCACCAACCCCGCCAGCGCCCAGATGGTGGGCATGCAAGTCGTCGTCACCAAGTGCGACGACAACGGCAACGTGGACATGGCCGACCTGAAAGCCAAGTGCGAGCAGCACAGCGAGCACCTGGCCGCGGTGATGATCACCTACCCCAGCACCCACGGGGTGTTCGAGACGCAGGTCAAGGCCTTGTGCGAACTGGTGCACCGGCATGGTGGACGCGTGTATGTGGACGGCGCCAACATGAACGCGCTGGTGGGCGTAGCCGCCCCCGGCGAGTTCGGCGGAGACGTCAGCCACCTGAACCTGCACAAGACCTTCTGCATCCCGCACGGCGG
>CAYMMK010000020.1:0-27389 GCA_964391575.1 uncultured Limnohabitans sp. | reverse complement strand
CCTGCCCGGCCATGCCAGTGCAAACGCAAGTGGTGCCTATGTGGGCGCGACCGAGCCAGCGCCGGGCCACCCCAAGCTTGCGAGCGCCCCCTCGGGGGGCAGCAAACCCCATGCAGTGGGGAGCGTGGGGGCTGTTTCCGCTGCGCCACTGGGCAATGCCGCCGTGTTACCCATCAGCTGGATGTACTGCCGCATGATGGGCGCCGAGGGTCTGCAGCATGCGACCGAAGCGGCCATCCTGGCGGCCAACTACATCAGCAAGCGTCTGGCCCCCCACTACCCCACCTTGTACGCCAGCGAGAGCGGGCATGTGGCCCACGAGTGCATCCTGGACCTGCGGCACTTCAAGGACAGCTGTGGCGTGATGGCCGAGGACGTGGCCAAGCGCCTGATGGACTACGGCTTTCACGCCCCGACGCTGAGCTTCCCGGTGGCCAACACCCTGATGGTCGAACCCACCGAGAGCGAGACGCTTGAAGAGATCGACCGCTTCATCGACGCCATGATCGCCATCCGCGAAGAGATCCGCCAGATTGAAAACGGCCACTGGCCGCAGGACAACAACCCGCTCAAGAACGCTCCGCACACCGCCAGCAGCCTGATGGCTGCTGAATGGGACCGCGCCTACCCGCGTGAGGTTGGCGCAGCTCTGAAGGGCCGCGGGCCTGGCAGCGTCAAGTATTGGCCACCTGTGGGTCGTGTGGACAATGTCCACGGCGATCGCAACCTGTTTTGCAGCTGCATTCCGCCGAGTGAGTACGCCGGATCGGATTGACCGGGGCTGGCCCTTGCGGTTTGCTCCTGTTCACAACTGAGGACGAACCTCGGGTGGATGAACCCGGACCTGCGAATCGGCAGGCCAGCAGCCTGGTGCCTGAGGCACAATGCGCGGTATTGATTCTCCGGCGTGGCCTACAGGACACGGCAACCGGAGCCACCTGCCCCCAAAGCATGTCCTTGTCCGTCCTGCCCGTTGACTTCCGCGATCCGGCACACCGCGAAGCCTTGCTGATGCTGCTCGATGCCTACGCCCGAGACCCGATGGGCGGCGGCGAACCCCTGGCGCAGGAGGTTCGGGACCGGCTGTGTGACGATCTGGCGGACCGACCGGCCGCCGCCAGTTTCATCGCCTGGCTCGACGGCCGGGCGGTGGGCCTGGTCAACTGCCTCGAGGGCTACTCGACCTTCAAGGCTCGGCCGCTGATGAATATCCACGACATCGCGGTCCTGCCCGGCCATCGGGGTCAGGGGGTGGGGCAGGCCCTGCTGGCGGCAGCCCAGTCACACGCCATGGCCCGAGGCTGCTGCAAACTCACCCTGGAGGTGCTCACCGGCAACACCCCTGCGCTTCGCAGCTACACCCGGTTCGGCTTTGCCCCCTACCAGCTTGACCCGGCCGCCGGACAGGCCAGCTTCATGCACAAATGGCTCTGAGCACACCCCCCCTGCACACCATGGACCACGCCCGACAGCAATTTGCCAGCGACAACTATGCCGGTACCTGCCCTCAAGCCCTGCAGTCGCTGCTGCAAGCCAATGACAGTGGCCATGCGGCGGCCTATGGCGACGACCCCTGGACCGAGCGATCCTCGAACATGCTGCGCGAGCTGTTCGGCATCGACTGCGATGTGTACTACGTCTTCAATGGCACGGCCGCCAACTCGCTGGCCCTGGCAGCGATGTGCCAGAGCTACCACTCGGTGATCTGCACGCCCATGGCCCATATCGAGACTGACGAATGTGGCGGTCCCGAATTTTTCTCCAACGGCTCCAAGCTGCTGGTGGCCGAAAACCAGTCCGAGGCGGCCCGTCTGGGCAAGCTCACCCCCGAGGCGGTTGAAACCCTGGTGACCCGCCGCAAAGACATCCATTACCCCCGCCCGAAGGTGGTCTCGATCACCCAGGCCACCGAGCTGGGCACGGTCTACAGCGTGGAGGACGTACGCGCTCTGTCGTGGATGGCCAAAAAGCACCAGCTCAAACTGCACATGGACGGGGCCCGCTTTGCCAACGCCGTGGCCCACCTGGGCTGCAGCCCGGCCGACATCACCTGGCGGGCTGGCGTGGACGTGCTGTGCTTTGGCGGCACCAAGAACGGCCTGCCGGTGGGCGAGGCGGTGGTGTTTTTCGATCGCCAGCTGGCGCAGGACTTTGCCTGGCGCGTCAAGCAGGCGGGGCAGCTGGCTTCCAAGATGCGCTTCATCTCGGCCCCCTGGGTCGGTCTGCTCGAAAACGATGTCTGGCTGCACAACGCCCGCCATGCCAACGCCATGGCCCAGCGGCTCTACCAGGGCCTGGTCACCATCGCCGGCCTGAAGGTGCTGCATGCCCCGCAGGCCAACGGGGTGTTTGCCCAGTTGCCGGCGCCCGTGATCGCAGCCTTGCGCGAGAGGGGCTGGAAGTTTTATGAATTCATTGCCGGTGGAGGTTGCCGGTTCATGTGCGCCTGGGACACCACCGAAGCCTCGGTGGACGCACTGCTGGCCGACCTGCGCCAGATCCTGCCCTGAGCCTGCAGGGGCCTTCCGATGCACACGGCCACCCCGTTCAAGGTGCTGAGCCTCATCCCGCCGATGACGCAGCTCAACACGCCCTACCCCTCCACCGCCTACCTGACGGGTTTTTTGCATGCCCAGGGCATCGAGGCGGTGCAGGCCGACCTGGCCCTGGCCCTGGTGCTGGAGCTCATGAGCCCGGACGGGCTCGAGCAGTTGCGGCTGGCGGCCCGGCAGCAGCCCGAGGCCGAGCGCAGCGCCGCGGTCAATTTCTTTCTGGACCACTTTGACCGCTACGCTCAAACCATCACGCCGGTGATCACCTTCTTGCAAGGGCGTGACAGCACCCTGGCGCACCGCATGGCCAGCCGGGGCTTTCTGCCCGAGGGCCCCCGGTTCGCCGCCCTCGAAAGCTATGCGCATGAGGACGGCGGCGACCCGCTGGACTGGGCGTTTGGGGCCATGGGCAGCACCGACCGTGCCCGCCATCTGGCCACCCTCTACCTCAATGATCTGGCCGATGTGCTGCAAGGCGCGGTGGATGACCGCTTCGCCTTTGTGCGCTACGCCGAATCGCTGGCTGCCGCGCAACCCACTTTCGAGCCCCTGGCCCAGGCCCTGGCCGCCCCCGCCAATCTGGTCGATCGCACCCTGGCCGGGCTGACCCGCCAGGCCCTGCAGACACACCAGCCCCAGCTGGTCGTACTGTCGGTACCGTTTCCGGGATCGGTGTACGGCGCCTTGCGCATCGCGCAGACGCTGCGGCAGCTCCAGCCCGGTCTGCCCATTGCCCTGGGCGGCGGATTTGTCAACACCGAACTGCGCGAGTTGGCCGAGCCGCGCCTGTTTGACTTTGTCGACTACGTCACCCTCGATGGTGGCGAGCGCCCCCTGCTGTCGCTCATTGAGCACCTCCAGGGGCGGCGCGGCCGCGGCCGCCTGGTGCGCACCTTCGTGCGCGAGGCCGGCCGGGTGCGTTTCATCGACTGGCCCGAGCCCGACATCCCGTTCGAGAATGTGGGCACCCCCACCTGGGCGGGGCTGCCCATCCACGACTACCTGAGCCTGCTGGACATGCTCAACCCGATGCACCGGCTGTGGAGCGATGGGCGCTGGAACAAGCTCACCGTGGCCCATGGCTGCTACTGGAAGAAATGCAGCTTCTGCGACGTCAGTCTGGACTACATTGACCGCTACGAAACCGCCAGCGCCAGCACCCTGGTGGACCGCATCGAGCGCATCGTCGCTGAAACCGGCCAGACCGGCTTTCATTTCGTCGATGAAGCCGCGCCACCCAAAATGCTCAAGGCTCTGGCCGAGGAACTGTTGCGCCGCAAGGTGCAGATCAGCTGGTGGGGCAACATCCGCTTTGAAAAAACCTTCACCCCCGCCCTGAGCGAGTTGCTGGCGCAAAGCGGCTGTGTCGCCTTTTCCGGCGGACTCGAGGTGGCCTCAGACAGGCTGCTGGCCCTGATGCAAAAGGGCGTAACGGTCGACCAGGTGGCCCGTGTGACACGCGGCATGGCAGACGCCGGCATCCTGGTACACGCCTACCTGATGCACGGCTTTCCCACCCAGACTGTGCAGGACACGGTGGACGCGCTGGAATACGTGCGCCAACTGTTTGAACACGGCTGCATCCACAGTGGGTTTTTCCACCGTTTTGTCTGCACGGTGCATTCACCCGTCGGGCGCAACCCCGAGGCCTATGGCGTGCAGCTGCTGCCGCTGCCACCGGTGACCTTTGCCAAAAACGACATCGGCTTCATCGACCCCACCCCCATGCCCGAAGGGGTGGACCATGACGTGCTGGGCCGCGGCCTCAAAAAGGCCCTCTACAACTTCATGCATGGGGTGGGTCTGGAACAGGACGTGCGCCGATGGTTCGAGCTGCCGCGCGGCGTCTGCCCCAAACCGTCGGTCAGGCCCGACCGCATTGCCCGCGCGCTGGCGGGCTGACCCTCACCACGGCAGCGGCTGCCCCCGGTAGTCCAGAAACAGCGCTCGCCCGGTGGCCGGGGCGGCATCGAGCGCCTGCAGCAAGCCCTGCACCGCAAGCGCCGGTGCCATGGCCTCTTCACCCACAAAGGGCCGGCTCAGTGCCGACACCACGGTGCCAGGCTGCAAGGCGGCCACCACCCCCAGCGGGCGCTGGCGGGCCATTTCAATGGCCGCCGTCTGCAGCAGCTGGTTGAGCGCGGCCTTGGCGGCGCGGTAGCCGTACCAGCCACCCTTGCGGTTGTCCTCGATACTGCCCACGCGGGCCGAGAGTTTCGCCCAGATCACGCGCTCACCCCGGGCCAGCAGCGGGCTGAGGTGGCGCAGCAGCAGGGCTGGCCCCACGGCATTGACGTGCAGGCTGTGCAGGAGAAGGCGGGCCTGCAGCTCCGGCAGGCGCTTTTCGGGTCCCTGCCCGTCCAGGGTCAGCGCGCCCGTGGCGTCCACCACCAGGTGCACCGGCCCCTGCACCTGCAATGCCAACTGCGCCAGGCTGGCTTCATCGGTCAGGTCCCATGGCATGGGCTGCCCCCGCGACAGCGCCTGCACCCGGGCGCAGCGCGGGTCCGCCTCGAGCGCCTGCATAAACGCCTGGCCAATAGCACCACTGGCGCCGATCACCAGCGCGCGGTAGCCCGCGGACAGGCTCTGCATGGAAACCGTCATCGGCGGGTCCCCGATTCGTACACGCAGCGAAAGCCAATGTAGACGGCATAGAAATCGGCCGGCTTCCAGGCTTGCACATCGGCCTTCATCTGGTGGGACGGGTACCACCAGGAACCGCCCAGGGTCTGGCGCTCGTCGCCTCGGGCGTCTGCGGCCCATTCCCACACATTGGCGCCCATATCGTGCAGGCCGTTGACGCCCGCTCGGGTCTGCGTCACCGGTGCCGCACGCGGCCAGGGGTCGGGCTCGCTGGTGTTGGCGCCCTGCGGACTTTCGCCAGTGTGCCAGGGGTAGGTCTTGCCGCGCACCCAGGGCGCGGGTGGCGCAGCGCGCAGTTCGGTAAATCCGGCCCGTTGCCATTCAGCGGCCGTGGGCAGTCGACCTCCGGCCCAGCGGCAATAGGCAGCGGCTTCCGCATGGGTCAGGTGCACCGCCGGCAGTTCGGGCGCTGCGGGCACGCCGTCGGGCTGTCGCCAGGTCCATCCCGGGCGTCGTTGCCAGCCCCCCACGTATTCAAAGCCTCCCCCCTCCTTTTCCGCACGGGTGCGCACTCCGGTGGCCTGCACATGGCGTGCAAACTGGCCAATGGTCACCTCGGTGCGGTCGATCTGCAGGCCACCCAGGTCATCGAGCACCACGCGTTCACCCATCTGGGCCTGAGCGGCCGCGCCGGCCAGCAAGGCGCAAGACAACCATGGCCGCAGCAGCCGCCTCATGCCGAAACCTCCCCCTCGGGCCACCAGCGCCGGGCCAGCTGCTGCAGCCGGGGCCGCAGGGGCAAAAACGCCCGGTAGGCCCCTTCGAGCAGCCAGGACATCGGGGCCAGGGCAAACAGCCAGCCCGGCCAACGCCAGCCCGGCAAGGCCCGCCACAGCCGTGCAAAAGCAGCGCCGCCGCTCCACAGGCGGCCGTGCGTATCGCGCACGTGGAAACGGCGCAGGGCCGCCTCGCACGACAAACCCTCACCCAGAGACTGCCCGGCACTCACGTCCACCCATAGCAGCCGGTCGGCCGCCGGCAGGCGGCGGTAGAGGGCAATCTCGCGGCGGCACAGCGGGCAGCTGCCGTCAAAGTAGATGGTCAATTCGGGCGTGGTCATGGTGTCGCGGCTTAGCTTGCGGGCACCATCATGCCGCGGGCCCGCAACTGGCCCTGGGGGTCGACCACAAAACCCTCACCCATGGCAGGGTAGGCTTGCGCCAGGGCGGTCATGATGACCTGGTGAGTCACCCAGACTTCCAGCGAACCCGCCGGCAGCTGACGCAGCCGTTCGCGCATCTGAGCCAGCTGGCGATCGGGCTGGCCCTGGCCGGCGAAGGTGGAATTCAGTGCGGGCCAGTCTTGCACCCGCCCCAGGGCCAGGCGGGCCGTCTCCTGGCAGCGGCACCACTGGCTGCTGAGTACGGCTTGCGGCTGCAATTGGTGCTGGCGGAACCATTCGCCCATGGCCCGGGCCTCGGCACGACCGGCCTCGGACAGATTGCGCTGGGTGCTGCACTGGCCGATGCGAAAGCCCGGCGGATCGCCCAGACCCGGCTCGGTGCTGGCATGGCGGATCAGCAACACGCCCCCTTGGCGGGCCTGTCCGGCCAGGTTGGCATTAGCCCGGCCGACCAGGGGTGCGGCAGCCCCGGCAATGATGATCGCGCGGCGCAGCATGTCTTTGCCCCTAGGCCAGGCTGAAGGCGTCCATCGAGAGCGACCTCATCTGCACCTCGCGCGTGATGTACTGCGGTCGGCACTGGGGGTTGTGGCCCCAGCCGGCAGCGCCCAGGGCAAAGTACACGGTCAGGAAATGCTCGTCGCTCGGGTGGGCCCGCACCGCATGGGGTGCCTGCCCGCGACAGTCCAGCATGGCCTCAAGGTCGCCAGCCATGAGGGTGTCGTGCACCCAGTCGCAAAATGCGGTCACATAGGCTTCGGTCGGCCCGTCCTCGCGGCGCAGCTCGTAGAGGTTGTGGGTCATACTGCCCGAGCCGATCAGCAAGATGCCCTGCTCGCGCAGCGGCGCCAACGCCTGGCCGAGCGCATACACCTGGGCCGGTCCGGCATCGGCCGGCAGAGACACCTGGACCACCGGCACATTGGCCTGGGGGTAGAGGTGCATCAGCGGCACCCAGCAGCCGTGGTCCAGCGGGCGCTCGGGGTCCGGATTGGCGGGCAGGTTTGCAGCGCGTAACAAGTCCAGCAACTGCGCAGCCAGGGCAGGCGCACCGCTGGCGGGGTACTGCAGACGGTAGAGTGCAGGGGGAAAGCCGCCAAAGTCGTGCCAGGTGGCCGGATGCGGCGAGGTCGTGACGGCAATGCCGCTGGTCATCCAGTGAGGCGACATCACCACAAGACCCTTGAGATGCTGCGCCGGCGCATGGGTGCGCGACCACTCGGCCAGCGCCGGACCGGCCCTGCCCGGCTGCAGCGCAAACATGGGCGAGCCATGCGAAACAAACAGCACCGGCACGGGCGAAGCAGGCCCGTCCTTCATGCGCCCGCCTCCTCGGCCAGCCCAGCGGCAATGCGACGCAGGCTCTGCTCGAAGACCTCGGGCGGCTGCCCGCCCGATATCAGGTACTGGTCATTGACGATGACCGCCGGCACTGAGTGAATACCGCAGCGCTGGTAATGCTGCTCCAGAGCCCGCACCTGCGCGGCAAAGGCCTCAGACTGCAGCACTGCACGCGCCGCCTGCACATCCAGGCCCGCCCGGGCGACCACGGCCAGCAAGACGTCGTGGTCTTCAATGACTTCGGCACGTCCCTGGTAGGCGGCCAGCAGGGCTTTCTTGAGGCGGTGCTGCGCGCCCTCGCGTGGCTCATCGGGGGGCACACTGTCGTGGGATTCGTCCAGCGTTGCAGCCCAGGCCAGCAGGCGGTGTGCATCAAAGGTGTTGTACACCCGACCCCGGCCGCCCGGTGCAAAAGTGAAGCCGACTTCGGCACCCCGCGCGGCAATGGTCTGGCGAATCTGCGCCTGCTGCGCAGCCGTCGAACCGTACTTTTGTGTCAGATGCTCGCCCAGGTCCTGCCCGCCAGGCCCCATGTTGGGGTTGAGCTCGAAGGGCTGGAAATGCAATTCGGCCTGCACCTGACCTTGCAAACGCACCAGCGCTGTTTCAAGGGCATACAGGCCTACCGCACACCATGGGCAGGCAATATCGGAGACGAAATCGATCTTGAGGGGGGTGGTCATCGGGAGCTTCGGGGAAATCAACAACCCTGATCTTGCCCCAAATCACGGACAATCGGTGTCAACAAGGCTTTGACCCCGCGGCCCCACCATGAAGATCCTGACCCTGCACGGCATCAACCTCAACATGTTCGGCAAGCGCGACCCCGCGCAGTACGGCACCACCACCCTGGCTGAAATCGACGCACGCCTGGTCGCGCTGGGCCAGGAACTGGGCGCCGATGTCGAATGCTTCCAAACCAACATCGAAGGCGAAATGGCCGAGCGCATCCACCGCGCCCACAGCGACGGCACCGCCGCCGTGCTGATCAACGCCGGGGCCTGGACGCATTACAGCTACGGCATCCGCGACGCGCTGGCCATCCTCAAGTGCCCGATCATCGAGGTGCACATGTCCAACATCCACGCCCGCGAGGAATTCCGCCACCACTCGGTCATTGCCCCCATGGCCAAAGGCCAGATCGCCGGTTTTGGTGTGGACAGCTATCTGCTGGGATTGCGGGCGGCAGTTTCGGCACTCAAGGGCTGAACCAGCGAGTCCAGCAAGGCCTGATGGAAGGCCCCGGGTGCCTCATATTGCGCCCAATGGCCCACATCGGCCAGCTGCGTCCAGAGGCCCCAGCGGGTGCAACGCTGACGCAGCAAGCCCTCCACTTCGGCCAGCCGATGCCGGTACAGCGCATCATGCTGGCCGAAAATGGCACTGACCGGCACCTGCAACTGGGGCAATGCACGTGCCAGGATGTCGGTACGGGAAAGCCGCCGCCGGGGCATGCGGTCGCGTTCGACATTGTCACGGTGCAAGGCCAGTGCGGTGGCATCGATGGCCAGCGGATGGTGCAGCATCAGGACCTGCAGGTTGTGGCGGTGAACTTCATCGCGCGCCTGCTCGCTTGAGAGGTGGCGCCAGCCCTTGAGGGGCGTGAGCTGCGGGGCATGAAGCCCCAGGCCAGGCGCACCCACCAGTACCAGCGCGCGGGCGTCCCCGGGGTGGGACTGCAACCACAGGGCGGCGGTCATGCCGCCAAAGGAAAACCCCACCAGCTGTACATCCGCATGCGGCACGATCTGCCGCAGGCCCAGGTGCAGCCAGGGCGGCAGGTCGTCGGTGTCGATGCAGCCGTCCGGCAAATACGAGTCGCCCATGCCGGGCAGATCGGGGGCCAGCACATGCCAGCCAGCCTGTCGAAGAGGGCCGATATTACGCAGCCAATGCGTCCAGCTGCCACTGCCCCCATGCAGCAGGACCAGCGTGGGTTGGCGGGGATCGCCCCAGCTGTGCCAAACCATCCAGCCATCGCCGCAGGGGGTGTGGTGACGCACACCATCGGCCAGCATTGCGGCCTGGGCGTGTGGCAGCCAGGCAGGCAGTGACAGGGGTCTGCACACGGTCATGGCGCGCGGGCTGCAACGGGCGCCAGGCGCCTGAGGTGCCAGGCGCCTGCGAGGGCCAGCAGGCTGGCCAGCGCCGAGGCCCAGTACACCGACGACAGCCCGAAATGTTCGCTGACCAGGCCGCCTAGCAGCGCCCCCAGCACGCCCGGAAACCCATACGCCACCACAGTGTACAGAGCCTGGCCCCGTCCCCCCAGGCGTCCGGGGAAATACTGAGTGATGAAGGCAATGCAGACGGTGTGATGTGCAGCAAACGTCAGCGCATGCAGCAGTTGCGCCGCCATCAGCACCGGCAGCCAAGCCCCCCAGGCCGCCACCATCGTGGTGCGTACCGTCATCAGGGCCGCGCAGGCCACCAGCCACTGCAACAGCGTCAGCAGCGGCAACCAGCGCGCCTGAAAGTAAAACCAGACGATTTCAGCCACCACCGAGACGGCCCACAGCAAGCCGATCATGGTCTTGCTGTAGCCCAGCGCATCCAGGTAGAGCGAAAGAAACAAGTACACCCCGATGTGGGACAGGACATGAAAGAACACGCTGGCAAAAAACCAGCGCACCACCGACTGGCGCAGCACATCGACCACCGATGTGCGGGGTGAGTGGGCAGCGTGGGCCGGAGTGTCCTTGCGCTGATCTGGCAAGACCCAGACACACGCCAGAACCAGCGCCAGGCTCAGCACAGTGAAGAAGGGAAACATCTGCATGCCCAACATTTCCAGGCTGGTACCAGCTACAAATACCGTGATCAGGAACCCGACCGAACCACACAGTCGCACACGGCCATACAGGCGGGCATCGAAATGGCCGTCGCGGCTGACCAGGTGGGCCATGGCCGCCTCGGCCATGGGCATCATCGAGCTGGTGTGGGTGAACATGATGAACAGGACCACGCCAAGCCACAGCGGCGAGACCGGCCACCACAGCAGGACCGAGGTCAACAGGGCCACGCTGGCACTCAGTCGCAGCAACCGAACCCGCTCGCCGGTATGGTCGCTCAGCCAGCCCCAGACATAGGGTGCAAACAGGCGGGTGGCCGACTGCACCGCGGTCAGCAGGCTGATGGTCAGCAACCCGTAGCCCAGCTCCTTGAGCCACAGGGGAAGATAGGGATTGAAAAACCCGATGTGTGCAAAGTAACTCGCCGACAGCGCCCCGAAGGGCAGCAGTTGCTGTCGGGAAGAGGGCATCAGCCGCGAGCGGCCGCGATCGGCGGCAAGGCAAGTTCGACATCCGCGCACTGGGCACGGTGCAGCAGGGCATGGTCCATCACCACCAGCGCCAGCATGGCCTCGGCGATCGGTGTGGCACGAATGCCCACGCAGGGATCATGGCGGCCCTTGGTGATCACTTCGGTGGTGTGCCCTTGGGAATCGATGGTCTCGCGCGGGATCAGGATCGAGCTGGTCGGCTTGATGGCTATCGACACCTCAAGGTCCTGTCCGGTGCTGATGCCCCCCAGAACGCCGCCTGCGTTGTTGCCCACAAATCCCTGCGGGGTGAGCAAATCGCCCGCCGTGCTGCCCTTTTGCGAGACGCAGCCAAAACCGGCGCCGATTTCCACGCCCTTAACAGCGTTGATGCCCATCATGGCGTAGGCAATATCGGCGTCGAGCTTGTCATACAAGGGCTGGCCCAGGCCCACCGGCACACCTTGTGCCACCACGCGCAGGCGGGCTCCACAAGAATCGCCCGATTTGCGCAAGGCGTTCATGTAGTCCTCCAGCGCCGACACATCGGCCACCGGCGCAAAAAACGGGTTGTGCGGCACATGGTCCCAGCTTTCAAAGCCGATGGGCACCTCGCCGATCTGGGTCATGCAGCCGGCAAAGGTGGTGCCGTATTTCTCATTGAGCCACTTCTTGGCCACGGCACCGGCCGCCACCATGGGCGCGGTCAGACGGGCCGACGAGCGGCCGCCGCCGCGCGGATCGCGCAGACCATATTTGCGCCAATAGGTGTAGTCGGCATGGCCCGGCCGGAAGGTCTGCAGGATGTCGCCGTAGTCCTTGCTGCGCTGGTCGGTGTTGTGGATCAGCAGGCAGATCGGCGTGCCGGTGGTCTGGCCCTGGTACACCCCCGAGAGGATCTGCACCGCATCGGGTTCGTTGCGCTGGGTGACGAATTTGCTGGTGCCCGGACGGCGCCGGTCCAGATCAGGCTGGATGTCGGCTTCGGACAGCGCCAGGCCCGGCGGACAGCCGTCAATGACACAGCCAATGGCCGGGCCATGGGATTCGCCAAAGTTGGTGACCGCAAAAAGTTGTCCGAAGGTGTTGCCGCTCATGGTGGGCAATTATCCCAGAGGCCAGTCCAAGCCAGGCGAGCGAGAGCCCGCCGCATTGCGCCCCGGCATCCTCCGCTTGGGGGCAGGGGCGGTCGATCTGGCGGCTCAGGCCCGGTCTTTTTCTTCCGGCCAATCGCGGATATAGGCCTTGAGCATCTGGTTTTCAAAATTCTGCGCGTCCACCACCGCCTTGGCCACATCGTAGAAGCTGATCACCCCCATCAGCAGACTGCCCTCGAGCACCGGCATGTAGCGGGCATGGCGCTCGAGCATCATGCGGCGCACCTCGTCGATTTCGGTGTCGGGCTCGCAGGACAGGGGCTGCGGCTCCATGGCATCGCCCACCGTGGCGGTACCGACCTGACCGCCATTGTCGACAATCTTGCGGATCACCTCGCGGAAAGTGAGCATGCCGGTGACCATGCCATGGTCCATCACCACCAGCGAGCCGATGTCCTTGCTGGCCATCAGGCTCACGGCGTCCATCAGGGCTTGACCGGGCTGGGCGGTGTAGAGCGTGCTGCCCTTGACACGAAGGATGTCGCTGACTTTCATGGTGGGTCTCCTGTCGACAGCCGATGGCTGCAGAGCTTCAATATAGCCCACAATAGGCAGCGTGTGTGGCCCTGCACACCCCCACCTGCACCCCCTTGAGGAGAGCCCTGACATGCCCGGTTACTCAGATCCCGGTTTTGACACCCTGGCCCTGCACGCCGGGGCCGGCCCCGACCCTGCCACCGGCGCGCGGGCGGTGCCGATTCACCTGAGCACCTCGTTTGTGTTCGAGTCCAGTGACCAGGCGGCCGCCCTGTTCAACCTGGAGCGCGCAGGCCATGTCTACAGCCGCATCAGCAACCCCACCACTGCCGTGCTCGAGCAGCGCGTGGCCGCCCTTGAAGGTGGCATTGGCGCCATTGCCACGGCCAGCGGCCAGGCGGCGCTGCATTTGGCCATCTGCACGCTGATGGGTGCGGGCAGCCATATCGTGGCCTCCACCGCCTTGTACGGCGGCTCGCAGAATCTGCTTCACTACACCCTGCGGCGCTTCGGCATCGACACCACCTTTGTCAAACCCGGCGACATCGACGCCTGGCGCAGCGCCATCCAGCCCAACACCCGCCTGCTGTTTGGCGAGACGGTGGGCAACCCCGGGCTGGATGTGCTGGACATTCCCGCTGTCAGCCAGTTGGCCCACGAGGCCGGGGTGCCGCTGCTGGTGGACTCCACCCTCACCTCGCCCTGGCTGATCAAGCCCTTCGAGCATGGCGCCGATCTGGTCTACCACTCGGCCACCAAGTTCCTCTCGGGCCACGGAACGGTGATCGGTGGCGTTCTGGTCGACAGCGGCAACTTCGACTGGGAGCGCAGCGGGCGTTTTCCGGAACTCACCCGCCCCTATGCCGGCTTTCACAACATGGTGTTCAGTGAGGAAAGCACCGTGGGCGCTTTTTTGCTGCGTGCCCGGCGCGAGGGTTTGCGCGACTTTGGCGCCTGCCTCTCACCGCACAGTGCCTGGCTGATCCTGCAGGGCATTGAAACCTTGCCGCTGCGCATGGCGCGTCACATGGACAACACCGCCCGGGTGGTCGAGTTTCTGGCCAGCCACCCGATGGTCGGCCGAGTCGGCCACCCGCTGCTTGAAAGCCACCCTGGACACGCACTCGCGCAACAACTGCTGCCGCGCGGAGCGGGCTCGGTGTTCAGTTTTGACATCCGCGGCTCCCGGGCCCAGGGCAAGGCCTTCATCGAGGCCTTGCGGGTCTTCAGCCACCTGGCCAATGTGGGCGATGCCAAAAGCCTGGTGATTCATCCGGCCAGCACGACGCATTTCCGCATGAGCGACGAGGCGCTCGTGCAGGCGGGCATCGGTCCGGGCACCATCCGGCTCTCCATTGGCCTGGAAGACCCTGCCGACCTGATCGATGACCTGAAAAAAGCCCTCAAGGCGGCGGAAAGAGCCTGAATGCCATGGAGATTCAAGCCTACCAATGGGTTGACGAGAATGCCGTCGTGGCCTTATGGCTCTCTTGTGAGCTGGTTCGTCCTTGGAACGACCCGCACAAGGACATTGCCCGAAAAATGCAGAACCAACCCGACCTGTTTCTGGTTGGAAAGTTAGAAGGTCAAATCATGGCCAGTGCCATGTTCGGTTATGAAGGGCATCGAGGATGGCTCAACTATCTCGCTGTCGCACCGGCCCACCGAAGGCGTGGTTATGCCCGAGATCTCATGCGACACGGGGAAGCAAAACTTGCAGCCATGGGATGTCCCAAAATCAATTTGCAGGTCCGCTCCAGCAACGCCAGTGTGATCGATTTCTACCGGTCGCTGGGTTATGTGGATGACCAGGTCATCAGCCTGGGCAAACGCCTGATTGTTGATCATTGATATCAGACCGCATCATGCACATTCAACTGCCCAACCAAATCCTTTACGCCTATACCGGGGGCAAGGCCCCGGATCCGGCCCAGCCCACGGTGGTCTTCATACATGGCGTTTTGCATGATCACAGTGTCTGGATCCTGCAAAGCCGTTACCTGGCCCACCATGGCTGGAATGTGCTGGCCATCGACCTGCCGGGGCATGGCAGAAGCGGTGGCGAGGCACCTTCCAGCGTCGAGGAGGCCGCCCAGGCCATCACGGCCCTGCTCGACGCTGCCGGCCTGCAACGCGCCGCCCTGGTCGGTCACAGCTGGGGCTCGCTGATTGCGCTGGAGACTGCCGCCCGCCTGAGCTCGCGCATCAGCCATCTGGTGCTGGTGGGCACGGCGTTTCCGATGAAGGTTTCCGCCGCCCTGCTGGAGACCTCGCTGAAGCAGCCACAAGAGGCGATCCGGATGATCAATGTGTTTTCCCGTGCCACGCTTGCACCGCCGCCCTCGGGTCTGGGGCCGGGAACCTGGGTGTACGGCACCAGCATGGCCCTGAACCGGCGCATCCTGGCCAGCAACACCCGCGTGAACCTGCTGCATCGCGGATTCATGGCCTGTGACCAGTATGCACGCGGTCTGCAGGCCATGGCCGAGGTGCAGGCCCCGGTGCTGTTCGTGCTGGGGCAGCAGGACCAGATGACTGCGCCAAAGGCGGCGGTCAGCCTGATCGATCAGGCCCGCGCCAGCGGCAAGACTTTTCAGGTGGTGACCGTTCCTGTGGGGCATCACCAGATGTTCGAATCGCCCGACGCGACCTTGCAGGCACTTCAGGAGTTTTTACGCCCATGAGTCCCCCCGACAACACGACCCCCACCACCGCTACCCACCGCAGCTTTGCCGAGTTCTACCCTTTCTACCTGAGTGAACACAGCAACCGCGCCTGCCGCCGGCTGCATTTCATCGGCAGCTCGCTGGCGCTGGTGTGTCTGGTGCTGTGGCCCGCAACCGGCGAGTCCGGCTTTCTGGCCGGCGCCCTGCTCAGTGGCTATGGGCTGGCCTGGGTGGGCCACTTTGTATTTGAAAAAAACCGTCCGGCCAGTTTCCGGCGACCCCTTTACAGCTTCATGGGCGACTGGGTGATGTTCAAGGACATCCTGACCGGCCGCATCGCTTTCTGAAGTCGCCCTCAGCCCCTGGCCTGCGGCCCGGCCGGCAGGTCTGACCAGACCATCACATCGCCCTCGCGCAGCACCTGCCCGCGACCGACCCGCAGATGCAGCTGGTGGCCGCGGGTGCGGCAGGCCTGCAACTGATCGAGCAGCTCGGTCATCTGGGCGGTGCTGGGTGTGGTGCCGTGGGTCTGGCGCAACCACAGACGAATCACCTGGGCCTGGCGGGCCCGGTCGAGGGCCTGCAGCGCGGCGATGCCCGGTGGCACACCCACCTGCTGCAAGTCCCCGGCCGCGATGTCCTGCAACTGCTGCTGCGCCTGCGCCGCATGGGCGGCACTGCGGGCAAAGGTCTGCCGAAAGCCGGGCAATGCAGCCTCCAGCGCCGGCAGCACCCGGGCGCGGATGCGGTTGCGGGTCAGGCTTTCGTCGCTGTTGCTGGGGTCTTCAACCCAGGCTTGGCCCTGAGCCGCCAGCCAGGCCCGCAGGTCCGGGCCAGGCACTTGCAGCAGCGGCCGATGCCAGCACAGACCCTGGGCCTGCCACTGCGCCGGCATGGCCGACAGCCCGGGCAAGCCGGCTCCGCGCGAAAGGGCAATGAGCATGGTTTCGACCTGGTCATCGGCATGGTGGGCCAAGGCCAAATCATGGACGTCTGGCCAGCCTTCATGCACGGCGGTGACCAGTGCAGCGTAGCGGGCCCGGCGCGCCGCATCCTCGGGACTCTGCCCCTGGGCATGGCGAGCATCCATGTGCTTGACCTGCAGCGGCACCTGCGCCTGCGTGCACACCTGCCGGCAATGGCGCTCGAAGTCATCGGCGGCACGCTGCAAGCCATGGTGGACATGCACGGCCCGCACCTGTTGGGGCCAGCGCCGGGCACAGGCCAGCAGCAGAGCCGTCGAGTCGGCGCCGCCACTGAAGGCGACCGCCAGGGGCAAACCCGGCTGAAAATGCGCCAGAGCCTGTTCGAGGGTGGGGGGCATGTGGACAGCCCTGGCCGGCGGTCAGATTCTGGCCGCGGCCCGGGACCTATTTGGCTTTGGTGTCGTTGAAGCGGCCATAGGCCTGCAGACGCTCGTAACGCCGCTCGAGCAACTCCCTGGGCTTGAGGTCGGACAACTGTCGCCAGGCGTCGGCCAGGGCACGCTTGAGAAAGGCCGCCATCTGCTGCGGGTCGCGGTGGGCGCCGCCCACCGGTTCGCTGACGATCTTGTCGATCAGGTTGAGGGCCTTGAGACGGTGTGCCGTGATCCCCAGCGCCTCGGCGGCAAGTTCGGCCTTTTCGCCGGTTTTCCAGAGGATAGATGCACACCCTTCGGGGCTGATCACCGAGTACACCGAGTACTGCAGCATCAGCACCTGGTCGGCCACCGAAATGGCCAGGGCGCCGCCCGAACCGCCCTCGCCGATGATGGTGGTGATGATCGGCACCTCGAGCTGGGCCATTTCGAAAATGTTGCGACCGATGGCCTCGGACTGTCCACGCTCCTCGGCGTCGATGCCGGGGTAGGCGCCCGGGGTGTCGACAAAAGTGAAGACCGGCAGGCGGAATTTTTCAGCGGTCTTCACCAGGCGCAGGGCCTTGCGGTAACCCTCGGGCTTGCTCATGCCGAAGTTGCGCAGGGCGCGCTCCTTGGTGTCGCGTCCTTTCTGGTGGCCCAGCACCACACAGGGCTGGCCGTTGAAACGCGCCAGGCCGCCCACGATGGAGAGGTCGTCGGCGAAATGACGGTCCCCGTGGAGTTCGACAAATTCGGTGAAGATGGCCCCGATGTAGTCCAGGGTGTAGGGCCGCTCGGGGTGACGGGAAATCTTGGTGACCTGCCAGGGGCTGAGGTCGCTGTAGATGTCCTTGGTCAGTTGCTGGCTCTTTTTGGTCAGCTGGTCGATCTCGTCGGTGATGTCGACCGCCGACTCGCTCTGGACATAACGCAGCTCTTCGATCTTGGCTTCGAGCTCGGCCACCGGCTGCTCGAAATCGAGAAAGGTTCGTTTGGCCAAGGGCATTCTCCTGTGAGATGCACCGGCAGGCCGGTGCGCGGGGTTTGCAGCGTGAAAGGGCGAAGCTCAGTAGGAAACCGGCAAGGGATCCAGAGAGCGCCAAATATACCAAGTTGCCACGGTGCTGTAGGGGCTCCAGGCCTGGGCCACTTCGCGCAGGTCGCTGCGGCTGACCGGCTCGCCGGAGAAGTAGTTTCGGCTGACGCCATTGATCAGTCCCACATCGTCAAGCGGAAGCACGTTCGGTCGCATCAGATGAAAAATCAGGAACATCTCGGCCGTCCAGCGACCGATGCCGCGGATGTCCACCAGCTCGGCAATGATGGCTTCATCGTCCATTGCGGTCCAGTCGCGCACATGCACCGCGCCCGAATCGAAATGCAGGGCCAGATCGACGAGGTACTCGACCTTGCGCGCCGACAGACCAGCCGCACGCATGTCATCGACCTTGAGCTTGAGCACCGCAGCGGGTGAGAGCTTGCGCGTGAGGGCTGCAAAACGGTCCCACACGGTCTGCGCGGCCTTGACCGAAATCTGCTGGCCCACAATGGAGCGCGCCAGCGTCATGAATGCATCTCCGCGCGACTCTAAAATGACATCCCCGAACTGGGCAATGAGCTTCTTCATCACCCGGTCACGCCGGGCCAGGTGACGGCAGGCCTCTTCCCAGTAACCCGGGGTGACCCCGGCTGCAGTTGCAACGGCCATCAGGCTTTCACCCAGGTGGTGCCGGCTGCAGAGTCCTTGAGCTCGATGCCCTCGGCCAGCAGCGCCTGCCGGATGCGGTCGGCCTCGGCGTAGTTTTTGGCAGCCTTGGCCAAAGCACGCGCCTGGATCCGGGCCTCGATGTCAGCCTCGTTCAGGCCGGAGCCGGACTGCAGGTAGGTGGTCGGGTCGGACTGCAGCAGGCCCAGCACAGCGCCCAAGGCCTTGAGCAGGCCGGCCAGTTCGGGCGAGCGCGAGCGGTTGACCTCGCTGGCCAGATCGAACAGCACCGCCACCGCCTCAGGTGTGCCGAAGTCCTCGTCCATGGCGGCCTTGAAGCGGGCGGCATAGGGAGTCGACCAGTCGATGCGCACATCGGCCGCAGCGACGGCCTGCAAGGCGGTGTAAAGCCGTCGCAATGCGCCTTTGGCGTCCTGCAGATGCACCTCGCTGTAATTCAGGGGACTGCGGTAATGGCTGCGCACGACAAAGAAACGGACGGTTTCGGCGTCAAAAGCCTTGAGGACATCGCGGATGGTGAAAAAGTTGCCCAGGCTCTTGGACATCTTGTCGTTGTCGACGTTGATGAAGCCGTTGTGCATCCAGATCTGCGCAAACGTGCCGTCGCCCAGTGCGCCCTGGCTCTGCGCGATCTCGTTTTCATGGTGGGGAAACTGCAGGTCGGCGCCGCCACCGTGGATGTCGAAGGTCTGGCCCAGCAATTCGCAACTCATGGCCGAACATTCGATGTGCCAGCCCGGACGGCCCGCGCCAAATTCGCTGTCCCACTTGCAGTCTTCAGGCTCGCTGGGCTTGGCCGACTTCCAGAGCACAAAGTCCAGCGGGTCATTTTTGCCGCCCTCGTCGGTGCTCACCGCCACACGCTCGCCGGCATGCAGCTCGTCGAGCGATTTGCCCGAGAGCTTGCCGTAGCCGGGAAACTTGCGCACGGCATAGTTGACGTCGCCGTTGCCGGCGCGATAGGCCAGACCCTTGCTCTCGAGCGTGCCGATCATGCGCAGCATCTGGGGTACGTAATCGGTCGCGCGCGGTTCATGGTGCGGGCGCTCGATGCCCAGTGCATCGGCATCCTGGTGTAGCGCATCAATCATGCGGTCGGTCAGCTGGCGAATGGTCTCGCCGTTTTCCAATGCGCGCTTGATGATCTTGTCCTCAATGTCGGTAATGTTGCGGACATAGGTCACCTTCAGGCCACTGGCCTTCAACCAGGCCTGAACCACATCAAAAGCGATCATCGAGCGCGCATGCCCCAGGTGACACAGGTCGTAGACCGTCATGCCACACACATACATGCGAACATGACCGGGCTCCAGGGGCTGGAAATCGACAAGGTTGCGGGTGAGCGTGTTGTAAATGCGCAAGCTCATGAAATGATGAACGGTTCGGTCAGGGAATGTTGAAATCACGCCGGGCCACCGGGGGGGCTTGGCGGGTGCGGCCAAGCTTCAGGGGTGGGTGCCAGAAGCTCACGCACAGGGGCTGCGCGCAGGAGCCCTCCGCTACAATCGAGCGCCAAGTATAGCCCCGTCCCCGTCAAATTCTGCTGCGCCTGTTGGCCATGCGCCCCTGATCTTGCCCGAACCCGTTGTGTCCATGATCGCCCCTCGTCTGTTGCGCGCCTGTCTGGCCCCGGGTCTGGGGCTGGGGCTGCTGTGCAGCCTGACCCCGGTGCGGGCCGATGTGTACGACGAGGTCATTCGCCAGCTGCAGACCAGCCAGCCGTTGCGCGCGCGCGAACAGGCCGAGCAGCACCTGCGCCAATACCCCCAGGACCCCCAGATGCGCCTCATTCTGGCCCAGGTCCAGGACGCACAAGGCCGCACCAGTGAGGCGCTGATCACCCTCGAGGCCCTTGCCGCGAGCTTTCCCGAGTTGCCCGAAGTGCACAACAACCTGGCCGTTCTGTACGCCCGCGAGGGTCGCCTGGACCGCGCGCTGATGTCCCTGCAGAACGCCGTTCGCACCCGCCCCGATTACGGGGTGGCTCTTGAAAACCTGGGGGACCTGCATGTCCAGCTGGCCCAGCAGGCCTACAGCCGCGCAAGCCAGGGCGCCCCTGCCCTGCGCCGACTGTCGATCAAGCTCGATCTTTCGCGCCAGATCCTCCAGCCCCTTCCTTGAAAGGCCTTTCATGAACCGACAGCATTTTCTTGCCGCCAGCGCGCTGCTCTGCACCGCCTTGCTGACCCCTCTGGCGCTCGCACAACCGGGCAATCCTGTGATTCGCATGGTCACCAATGTGGGCACCATCGAGGCCGAGCTCCACGCCGACAAGGCCCCCAAGACCGTGGCCAACTTTGTGCAGTATGTGCGCGACAAGCACTACGACGGCCTGATCTTTCACCGGGTGATTGGCCAGTTCATGATCCAGGGCGGTGGCTACGACAGCCAGTACCGCCAGCGGCCGACCCGGGCACCGGTCGAACATGAAGGTCGCCAGGCGGCAGCTGCCGGCCTCAAGAATGAGCCCGGCACGCTGGCCATGGCCCGCACCAACGATCCCAACTCAGCCACCTCGCAGTTTTTCATCAACGTGGTGCCCAATGCCTTTCTCGACCCCACCCCGGCGCAGCCGGGTTATACCGTGTTCGGCAAGGTCACTGCGGGCATGGACGTGGTTGAAAAAATCCGCAACACCCCGACCGGTGCAGGCGGTCCGTTCCCGACCGATGTGCCACGCACACCGGTCATCATCCAGTCCATCACCCTTGTGAAGTGAATGTCCATGAGCCAACCCCAAGTTGAACTGCACATTGCCGGCCACGGCGTGATCACCCTCGAGCTCGATACCGAAAAGGCCCCCCTGTCAGCAGCCAATTTCCTCGAATACGTGAACAAGGGTCACTACGACAACACCATTTTTCACCGTGTCATCGACGGCTTCATGATCCAGGGCGGCGGCTTCGAGCCGGGCATGACCCAGAAACCCACCGCCGAGCCGATCCAGAACGAAGCCAACAACGGACTCAAGAACGTCATGTACTCGGTGGCCATGGCCCGCACGCAGGCGCCCCACTCGGCAACGGCGCAGTTTTTCATCAATGTGGCCGACAACGAGTTTCTCAACCACACCGCGCCCTCGCTGCAGGGCTGGGGCTATGCCGTGTTCGGCAAGGTGGTCCAGGGCACCGAAATCGTCGACAGGATCCGAGCAGTCAAGACCGGCCGCAAGGGCTTCCATGACGATGTGCCCAAGGAGGACGTGGTGATCGAAAAGGCCGTGGCGCTCTGAACGCTCCGCAGACGGCCTGGGCGGGCGACATGTCCCCTGAACTGAACCCGCGTGAGAGTTTCGGCGTTCTTCAGGCGCCCGCGCACTGGCAGGCGGTAGACCTTCTCTCGGACCTGCACCTGCAAGCGGCCGAACCGCTCACCTTCTCAGCCTGGCGCGACTGGATGGCCCGCACCGATGCCGACGCGGTGCTGATTCTGGGCGATCTGTTTGAAGTCTGGGTCGGCGATGATGTGCTGGCCCATGACCCCTTCGCGCAAGCCTGCGCGCAGGTGCTGCAACAAACCGCCCAGCGCCGCCACGTCAGTTTCATGCCCGGCAACCGCGACTTCCTGGTCGGCGACAACTTTTTGCATCGATGCGGCGTACACCGGCTGCAGGATCCCACCGTCCTGGTGCTGGGTGAACGTCGTACCGTGCTTAGCCACGGAGATGCCCTGTGCCTGGAAGACACCGAATACCAGCAGTTCAGGCGCGAGGTGCGCAGCCCTGACTGGCAGCAGCGTTTCCTGGATCGGCCGCTGCACGAACGGCTGGAGGTGGCGCGCCAGTTGCGCACCGAGAGCCGCAAGCGCCAGCAATCACGCGAGGTGCATGCCGATGCCGATACGGCCTTGAGCCGTCAGTGGCTGGACAGCGCCCGCAGCCCGACCCTGATCCACGGGCACACCCACCGGCCAGCAGACCACACGCTCGGGCCGGGTCAGACCCGGCAAGTGCTTGCCGACTGGTGTCTGGACCACCCACCCCATCGGGCGCAGGTCTTGCGTCTGCGCCGCGACCGGTGCGAGCGCAAGGATGTGATCGCGCCCTGAAAGTCTGTTGGAGCCGGGGGCGTCGCGGTGTCGCGCGGCGCTCTCTCAGCCGCGCAGCAAATGCCGCAGGGCCCCGGTCAGACGGCGGGCCGCGCCATCGCTGTGGGCACCGGCGAGTGCAGCGGCCACGTCCTGCCCCCAGGTCTCACGGGGACCGGGTTCATTGCGGCGTGTCAGCAGTTGCAGTTGCAGGGCACGCCGTGCAGGCATGTGCTCGGCCGGGGTGGGAGCCTCGGCGGCCATCTCCAGGCGCAGCAGCGCCGTCAGGGCCTCCGGTCCAGGCTGCGCTCCCAGGGCCTGCACCCAGGCCTGGCGGGTGGCGGCATTGACCGCCCGGCCCAGCGCCTGGGCGGGCGGCACCTGATCAGGCTGGCGGTTTTCCCAGGCGGCCAGCAACTGGGTGAGGGTTTCTCCATGCGCCTGGGCCGCCAGCTTGCGCAAGGCCAGTTCGGCGCGTTCGCGGGCTTCACGCTGGGCGCGAAAGGCAGCATCGGCCAGTCGGGGGCCGCGCTCCTCGCGGTCCTCGTGACGGGCCTGGCGGTCCTGAAAGCGGTCGGGGCGCGAGCCACGCTCGCCGCTGCGTGCCGGTGCACCCGGCCGGGCATCGCGGCGTCCCGCCGGGACTGCCGGGGCCGCTCCCCGGGCACCCGGACGGTCGTCGCCGCGCACCGCCACCACCGCTCGGGGTGCCGGTTTGACCGGCGGGAGGGCGGCCTCCTCCGGAGCCACAGGTGCTTCGGCGGCACCGTGGCCTGCAGGGTCAGCAGCACTGTCGGCTGAACCGTCGGTCGAAACGTCGGGCGTCTGGGCCTGACCGGCCGCGGCGGGGGCTGCCCCGGCGCCAGCCTTGACCGAAGCGGGTGCGGCAGGCGCTGAAGCCGCGGCGGCGGTCGGGCCCTTGAGGGCGGCATCCAGCGCAGCCATAGCCTGGCGAATTTTGGACACATCGCCTTCGGCATTGGCGGCATCGAGCGCCCGGGAGGCCTCAAGCACAGCGCGGTCGCGCGCGCTCAGACTGGCCGCCTGCTGCTGGCGCTCCTGGCCCTTGCGCTGAAAGGCTTCGTCGATCGGAGCGCGGAAGGTGTCCCACAGTTTTTGCTCGGTCTTGCGCTCCAGCGGCACCGCCTGGGCTTCCTGCTGCCATTGCTGCTGCAGCGCCTTGACCGCATCGATACGCAGGGCAGGTTGGGCCGCCATTTCACGTGCTTGCGCGATCAGGGCCTGGCGCCGCTCCATGCTGCCCTGCTGGGCGGCGTGCAGACGTTCGCCGGCCTGCTGGATGACTTTTTTCCACTGCGCCTGCATTTCCGCATAGGCCTTCTCGCTCATGTGGCCGGCACTGCGCCAGCGTTCGCCAAACTGGTGCAATGCCCGGATCTGGCTGCGCCAGTCGGTGTCCAGGGCATGGGCTGCCGTCCACTGCCGCACTTCCTCGATCAGGCCGGTGCGCTGGGTCCGCTGCGCCGCAGCACTCTGGCGGGTCTGGTCAAGCCAGTGCTGGACCGCTGAGTAGGCCTCGTTGCAGGCTGCGTCAAAGCGACGCCACAAGCCGTGGTTGGGCAGGCCGCCCTGGTCGGTCTGTTTCCAGGCCTCACGCAACTGGCGCAGGGCTTCTTGCATCTTGCGGCCACTGAGGGCGGGCACCTTGCGCACCTCCTGGGGGGCAGATGCCGCTGCGGGCGACGGTACCAGCCCTTCGGACGGCTCTTGGGATACCCCCCCGGATGGGTTGTCCGCGGATGCCCCCTCGGCCACCGGCCCGGACAAGGCCTGCGGTTCGGATGCAACCGGCCCAGTGGCGGCGGCCACCCCAGCCGCTTCAGTGGCAGACCCGGCTGGCGCTGGGTCCACCGGTTTCATCAGGGCTTCGGCCTTGGCCACCAGTTCCTGCCGGATCTGGTCGGCACGCCAACGCTGCCAGCCTTCGAGTTCGCCGGCGGCGGTCAGCGCAGCATGCACGCGGGCGTCCAGCGCAGTGTCCAGATGCCGACCGTGTAGCTTGAGCACCTGTCGCAAACTTGCGGCCGCCCCGGCGGTGGCCTTGCCGTGGCCTTCAGACACTTCTTTTTCCACCGCCTGGAGCACCTCCAGCACCGCCTGCGTAGCTTGCTGGCGCAAGGCTTGTCGCTGCGACGGGTCGACTTTGGGTGTGCGCGGCGGGGCCGCCGGAGCCGGCTCGGGCTGCGCGGCGCCACGGTGACGGGCAATGTCCTCCCGCCAGACCGGCACTGGGGGCATGGGTGCCTGCGGATCGTCCCAGGCGCGATGGGCCACGGCCAGGGCCTCGGCAAAAGCTTCCCAGACGGCCTTCAACTGCACCCCCACGGACTCCAGCAGAGGAGGGAATTTCAGGTCCACGCTCGGCCAGACCGGCTCGGCCTGCAGGGTTTGCGCCTGCGACTGCCACTGCTGCACATCGACCGACAGGGCTTCATGGGCTGCCTGGGCCTCGGTCAGCGTCTTGGTCGACAGCACCTCGATCCGCTGTGTGAGCAGCACCGCCGTTTCCCGCTGCACCATAACCTGATGCTGCAGGTCCTCGATCAAGCGCACCCGCTCGGCCAGCCGAGTCTTGAGGCCAGCCAGAGGTTCGCGTGAAAGTGGTGCACCCGCCTTGGCAGCGTCGCGCTGCCAGGCCAGGGCATCGGCAATGTTCAGGCGGGCAATCCCCAGGAGTTCCAGGGCGCGGGCACTCCACTCGGCCGCCACCGCGTCCTGCTGACGTGCTCGCCGCAGTTCCTCGATCCGCTCGCGCAAAGCCTTGGCCGCCCCCTTGTCACGGGCAGACAGTTCGTGAAAGACCTCGTTCATCTGCTCCAGGGAAGGCTGAGAGAGCAGCCATTCGCGCACCCGCGCGCTGCGCTCGCCCGACGTGGCCGCCGTGAAAGCCCCACCGGTCAGCCGGTCGAGCGTCTGTAAATCGTTGGTTTTGGAAGAAGACACCGCAACACCTGTGGATTGATTGCCAGCCGGACCCCCGGCCCGCCAGGGCAGTCAACGACCCCGGCTCAACAACCCGCTATTGTCACCGGGATTGGCCTCCGGCTGCGTGCAACGCTCCACCGGCCGCAAAGCGCTTTGCCGCCCCGCCCGGCCTCCCAGTCATCTGCGCCGCGCCCCAACCCTACAATGGCTAAGCCCCTGGCGTCGAGCGGCCCGACTGCGGCTGTCCCGGCGCTGCCCATGACACTTCGCCCACCCATGATGATGCCCCCATTGTTCAGACGCATTGTGCGCACCCTGCACACGCTGGGCGGCGATGTCCGCGAAGGCTTTGTCGAGATCACCCGCCACAGCCTGGCGCTCCTGGGGCTGGGGCTGGTGGCCCTCGCGCTGACCTTCGGTCTGCGGCCCGATCTGCAACAAAGCGCCAGCACCTGGCTGATCGAAAGCCTGCGCGACAAGCTGCCCGAGGTGGTGCCCTTGCCCTCGACGCCTGACCCGGCCGAGCTCTCGACCGCCCGCCACCTGCGCACCCTCGAGCCTGAGCAGGCCGCCCTGGCGTATGCCTTGCGAAGCCGTTTCAAAGTGGCCGCCGAGCCCTTGGCCGCCCTGATCACCGAAGCCATGGCGCTCGAACAGAGCCTGGCCGTGCCCGCCACCGTGCTGTTGTCGGTGGCGGCCGTGAGTTCGCGATTCAACCCTTTCGCCATGGGCAGCGGACCTTACCGGGGGCTGATGCAGCTCGACCCCGGCGAACATGTCCAGGCCCTGGAAAGGCGGGGTGGCCCCCTGTCAGTGTATGACCCGCGCACCAGCATGCAGCTCGCCGCCCACAAGCTGTCCTGGCTGATGGCCGAACACGGCAGTCTGGAGTCGGCGCTGATCCTTTACGGCGAGGCTGCAGGACAGGCCTCAGGCAGCGCATTTGCGCAGAAGGTGCAGACTGAACGACAGCGCATGGAATCGGCGCTGCAGCAGCGCCGAAAGCCTACCGGTGGCTGAGAACACCGCACCGGTGGTGGGCTACACTTGCGGCTGTGCGCAACTGGCGATAGGAAACCCCCGAGGTTTCTGACGTGGAAAGCGGCGGCCCCTGCCGCCCAGGACCACGGGGAAGCGCGCAGCGGTATTGCTCCGCTTTGAGCCGTTCGCCTGGGCAGCCCTTGTCTTCGATTTTTACAGTCACGCCAAGGTTCCATCTTCCGAAGGACTGCCATGTACCACCGAAACATCTTGATTGAACACACCGACCCCGAACTGTTCAAGGCCATCGCGCTTGAAAACGCCCGCCAAGAACATCACATCGAACTGATCGCCAGCGAAAACTACGCCTCGCCCGCCGTCATGGCCGCTCAAGGCTCACAGTTGACCAACAAATACGCCGAAGGCTATCCCGGCAAGCGGTATTACGGCGGCTGCGAATATGTGGATGTGGCCGAGCAGTTGGCCATCGACCGCGTCAAGCAACTCTTTGGCGCCGATGCCGCCAACGTGCAGCCCCACTGTGGCGCCTCGGCCAATGAAGCCGTGTTCCTGGCTTTTCTCAAACCCGGCGACACCATCATGGGCATGAGCCTGGCCGAAGGCGGCCACCTGACCCACGGCATGCCCCTGAACATGTCGGGCAAGTGGTTCAACGTGGTGAGCTACGGTCTGGACAAGAATGAAGCCATCGACTACGACGCGATGGAGGCCAAGGCCCGAGAGCACAAACCCAAGCTGATCGTGGCGGGCGCTTCGGCCTATTCGCTGCACATTGACTGGGCGCGTTTTGCCAGGGTGGCCAAGGAAGTCGGCGCCATCTTCCTGGTCGACATGGCCCATTATGCGGGCCTGATTGCTGCGGGCGTCTACCCCAACCCCGTGCCCCACGCCGATGTGGTCACTTCAACCACCCATAAAAGTCTGCGCGGCCCGCGGGGCGGCATCATCCTGATGAAGGCCGAGCATGAGAAAGCCATCAACAGCGCCATCTTTCCGGGCCTGCAAGGCGGCCCGTTGATGCACGTGATCGCGGCCAAGGCCGTGGCCTTCAAGGAAGCGCTGGCTCCCGAGTTCAAGGTCTACCAGCAGCAAGTCGTTAAGAACGCCCAGATCGTGGCTGAAA
>CAYMMK010000019.1:0-32890 GCA_964391575.1 uncultured Limnohabitans sp. | reverse complement strand
CTGGTCGTTTTACAGGTCCTTTTGGGCGCGCTCGATCAGGTCGCCGAAGATCGCTTCGTCACCCAGTTGCTGGGCGGCGAGCAGCGCGAGCTTGACGAGGAAGAGTTCGGACTTGTCTTCGCCCACCGCGTCGATGGCGGTAGCAAGCTGGTCGTAGACGGTTTCCAGGCCGCCAATGGTCAGTCCGTGGTTCATGGGGCTACTCCTGTGGTGGCCTGTTTCAGGGCGGCGTTCAGGCGGGGGGCATCCAGTGTCATCCAGCGGGCGCAGACGTGCTGGTCGGGGCGCAGCAGATAGGCGGCACCGTCTGTGTTCACGCCCCAGCGGATGCGGGCACAGCCTTGGGCATCGGGCAGGCAGATGTCGGCACCCGGGGCTTTCGCGCCCTGCCCGATCAGCAAAACTCGCAACTTCAGGCGCTTGTCTTTCCACAGTTGAACGGCGGCCTGCACGTCGGCGGGCACAGCTGTTCCGAAGATCAGAAGGTCAAAGCCGCCACCCAGGTGGTCCAGCAGGAATTCGTCGGCGCCCAGTCGAACGTTGGCCGGCGGTGCGCCATGGGCGGGACCGCCATGAAACAGCGTGTTGTCGTCGTTCATGCCATTGAGTGAGGATCGGGTGTATTCGTGCGGCCGCGAAGTGCGCCAGTGGTAGAGCGGGCGCACAAAATCTTCGGTCAGCGACAACGACAACACCGCGTCGCGCAGCAGCCGAAAGCCCCGGCTGGGCGGCGTCATGAAACGGGTGCTCTTGCCCGCTTCTTCGATGATTTCGCGCGCGGCGCCGACGCGCTCTGCGCTGTAGCTGGCCAGAAGGCTCTCTGGGGCCTGCCCGCTGCAGACGAGCCCCAAACGCCAGCCCAGCGCCTGCGCGTCCTGAAAACCGGTGTTGGCGCCGCGCACACCAAAGATCGGCAACAGGTGCGCGGCATCCCCCATGAACAGGGTGCGGCCGCAGCGGTAGTCGGGCAGCGTGAGAGTGCGGGCCGAGTACACCGAGCACCAGTCCAACTCCCAGGGCTTGTCGCCGTGGCCGATCAGCTCCAGATGGGCATGGATGCGGCTTGTAAGCGATCCGGGCGCCAAGGCCTGCTCTGGCGTTTCACCTTCGGGCAGCTGGTAGTCCACACGCCAGATGTTCAGCGGTTCGCGGTGCATCAGTACCGTGTTGCGCGGGTTCCATTCAGGGTCGAAAAACGCCAGTCGCTCCGTGGGCAGCGGCAGGTCGATACGGATGTCGGCAATGACGAATTTGCCCTCGTAGGAGGCGCCTTCGAGCTTGAGGTCCAGCAACGAGCGGATGCCCGAGCGGGCGCCGTCTGAGGCCACCAGCCATTCGGTCTGCAGGCTGTACGGACCTTCAGGGGTATCGACCTCGACCATGGCATGGTCGGCATGCTGCACCAGGCCCGTGACCCGGTTACCCCATCTCAAGTCGATCAGCGGGTTGGCCTCACAGGCATCGACCAGGTATTCCTCCAGAAACTGCTGCTGCAGGTTGATCATGGGCCCGAAGCGGTCGTTATCGTCGTGCGGCGCTTCCATGCGAAAGACGCGCTGGCCCCGGTAAAAGGAATTGCCAAAACGCCAGGGCAGACCGTGCAGACAGACGCGGTCGGCCACACCGACCTGCTGCAGGATTTCCAATGAGCGGCGGGTGAAAACAATCGCGCGGCTGCCCTCGCAGACCTGCAATTCGGACTCCAGCAGCACACAGGGCACGCCATGGCGGGCGATTTCGAGGGCCGCTGTCAGCCCGACCGGACCACCCCCCGCGATCACCACCCGGTGGCGTGGCTGCGCGCCATGTTGCGAAGCCAGCCAGGGCAGGTGAACCTTGTACTTGTAATAAATCGAGCCTCGGGGCTCGCTGGCGGGCAGATGCATGCCGAACTCCTGAAACTCAGCGCAGTGTAAGGAAAGCGCTCTGAAAATGGCGTCTCCGTTTGGTGACATCGGTCCCTGCATTCATAGTGTTCGACTTGAACTTTATTCAGGAGGTCATCGGTGCCAACAGCCAGGCCACCAGTTCTTGGTGACCGCCCAGGCCAAGCTTGCGGTACTCGCGCTTGGTGTCGGTCTGCGCGCCCGAAGGGCGATGGGTCCCAGGGACAAGGGCTGGGCGTGCGCGTCCAGGCGGGGGCAGACCCAGCAGGTGGGGGATGAAGGGGCGGATGACCCTGGCGGCATGGCCCGATGGTAGCGTCATGGCTCCTGGCCGCCCTGCCCGAGCAGGCCTGCGCCTGGGTGACAGGGGCACAAACGGCCGTCTTATTCCCTGTCGATAATCCGGATCATGCCTGACCCGCAGCCCCCAAACTCGCCGCGTTCCAAAACGGATCTTTTTGTGTCTTTCACCCTGCTGGCCCTGCAGGGCTTTGGCGGTGTGCTGGCCGTGGTGCAACGCGAGCTGGTGGAAAAAAAGCGCTGGATGACGCGCGAGCAGTTTGTCGAGGAATGGGCCGTGGCGCAGATCATGCCGGGGCCCAATGTGGTCAATCTGGCCATGATGATCGGCGGGCGCTATTTCGGACTGGCAGGCGCTCTCGCAGGTCTGGCCGGTATGCTGGCAGCCCCGCTGGTGGTGGTTCTGGTACTGGCCGTGGCGTTTGGTGCCGTCTCTGACAGCGCTTGGGCACAGGGAGCCCTTCGCGGCATGGGGGCTGTGTCGGCCGGCCTGATCGCCGCCACCGCCCTCAAATTGTTCCCAGCGCTGCACAGCAACGCGATGCGCGGGTCCGTCTGCCTGTTGTTCGCTGGCGTCAGTTTTGCAGGTGTGGCCCTGCTTCGCCTGCCTCTGGCGGCGGTACTGCTGGGTATTGGCGGACTGGCCTGGCTCTGGGCCTGGTTCGTGCTCGGCCGTCAGGCGGGTCGTCCGCAGGATCAGGCATGAACCCGGTGCTGCAGATGTCGGCTATGGACTGGCTGGCCCTGTTCCAGCACTTCGCCGCCTTGTCCTTGCTGGCCATTGGCGGCGCGATCACCACGGCCCCGGACATGCACCGCTTCCTGGTCAGTCACACCGGCTGGCTGAGCGAGTCTCAGTTCACCTCCTCCATCGCTCTGGCGCAAGCCTCTCCCGGGCCCAACATCCTGTTTGTGGCGTTGATGGGCTGGAATGTCGGTCTCAATGCCGCTGCCGGTCTGGGCGGTGGCCCAATGGCCCCCGTCTGGGGTGGCATGGGGCTGCTGCTGGCCATGCTGGGCATCATGCTGCCATCCTCGGTGCTGACCTACAGCGCCACCCGCTGGGCTCACCGATACCGGGATCACCGGGCCATCAGGTCCTTCAAGACGGGCATGGCGCCGATCGTGATCGCCTTGCTGCTGGCCACAGCATGGCTGCTCACGGCAGCGCACGACCAACCGTCACGCGACTGGCCGCTGTACGTGCTGACCTTGCTGGCCGTGCTGCTGGTTTGGCGCACCCGGATTCACATGTTGTGGCTCATCCTGGCCGGTGGGCTTGCAGGAGCCCTGGGCTGGGTCTGAATCCTGCCCCGGGTGGGGATTAACGCGGGCTCTCGAAGAACACCGTGTTGGAGTAGTCACTGATCTCGAAATAGACCTTTTTTTCGCCGGGATCGACCTGCATGTTCAGGTTTTCATCAAGCACTCCATAGCCATAGCGGTAGGCCCGGGGCTTGCCATCATCGGTACCCAGCGCGGTGCTGATCTTGTCGACCTTGAGAAACCGGCGGACCACCTTGTCACCGGCATACACCTCCAGCACACCATTGGTGCCTGTCCAATTCTGGATATCCCGGCTGATCTTGTTTTGTTGCTCCTGGGTGCAACCCGCAAGCACAACGGCCAAGCCGATTGCGCACAAAGGGAATATTTTCATTCAGAGACTCCCTTTCAAAAAATCGGTCGCGGGCATGGCGTCGCGCTGACGCCGCCCCTCATACAGGCACACACCGCTGGCCACGGAAACGTTCAGGCTTTCCACGGCACCCTGCATCGGAATATGCACCAGCTCGTCGCAGGTCTTGCGCGTGAGCTGGCGCATCCCCGGGCCCTCGGCACCCAGCACCAGCGCGGTGGGCCCGCGCAGATCCGCCTGGTAGAGCGACTTGTCGGCATCACCACTGGTACCGATCACCCAGATGTTGCGTTCCTTGAGTTCCCCCAATGTGCGCGCCAGGTTGGTGACCATGAAGTAGGGCATGGTTTCGGCCGCCCCGCTGGCCACCTTGGAAACTGTAGCGTTCAATCCAGCGGCATGGTCTTTGGGCGCAATGACGGCATGCGCCCCAGCTGCATCGGCCACGCGCAGACAGGCGCCCAGGTTGTGGGGGTCGGTGACCCCGTCGAGCACCAGCAGCAAGGGTGGGAATGCCAGGCCATCGAGCAGGTCATCCAGCGAGCGGGCCTGGGCCATCGGGTGGGCCAACGCCGCTACCCCCTGGTGCCCGTAACTGCCAGCAAGTTTGGACAGGCGCAGCCCATCGGACTCGATCAGGCGTACCCCGGCCTCCCTGGCTCGTTGCAAAAACTGGCGCATGCGGGCATCGCGCCGGGTACTCTCGAAGTACACCTCGACAATCGATTCGGGTGCGACTTTCAGCCGCACCCCCACGGCATGAAAGCCAAAAAGAACCTTGGGGGATGACATGGACGAATTATGGCCGCTGAGAGGCCCCCGCCCTGCGGTCTCAGCCTTCGCTCAAGGCCCCGGCTTCCATGGTCAGGCAGCGTTCACAACGCCCGGCCAGCTGTCGGTCATGGGTGACCAGCAGGAGTGTGGTGCCCTGCTCGCGGTTGAGCGCAAACATCAGGTCCATGACCGCTGAACCGGTGGCATGGTCCAGGCTGCCGGTGGGTTCATCGGCCAGCAGGATATCGGGCCTGACCACAAAGGCACGGGCCAGCGCCACACGTTGCTGCTCGCCCCCGGACAGGACCCGGGGCCGGTGCGCAAGCCGCTCGCCCAGCCCCACCCTTGCGAGCATGGCTGTGGCCTGGGCGCGAGCATCGGGGACACCCGCCAACTCCAGGGGCAGCATGACGTTTTCCAGTGCGGTCAGGTTGGGCATGAGCTGGAAACTCTGAAAAACAAAACCCACATGCCGGGCGCGCAAGGCGGCCCGTCCATCCTCATCCAATGCAAAAAGATCCTGCCCGGCCAGATGCACACTGCCGGCCGAAGGCGTGTCGAGTCCGGCCAGGATACCCAGCAACGTGCTTTTCCCCGAGCCCGAGGCCCCGACAATGGCGGCGGTTTGCCCGGCGGCGAGGGTGAAAGAGATCTCGCGCAAAATGGAGAGCTTGCCGCTGGCGTCCTGCACCTCCTTGCACAGGCCACGAACAGTCAAAATGGATTCAGGCATGAAGTCACCGTTGTTCAATCGTCGACACTTTACCCTTCAGGTCCTGGCCCTCGCTGCGGGGGGGAATGTGCTGCCTGCCGGCGCAGCAGCTCCCGGGCGAAAAATCCTCATCGTGGGCGACTCCCTGAGTGCGGAATACGGCCTGACCCGGGGCACCGGATGGGTGGCCCTGCTTCAAAAGCAGCTCGAACACAGCCACCCTGGAACTCTGATTGTCAATGCCAGCATCAGCGGAGAAACCACTTCTGGCGGTCGTTCACGCCTGCCCGCGCTGTTGCGCCAGCACCAGCCGACCCATGTCATTATCGAACTGGGAGGCAACGACGCCCTGCGGGGACTGGCCCTGTCGATGACCGAGGACAACCTGACCTTCATGGCCCGCAGTGCGCGAGAGACTGGCGCCCGGGTGCTTCTGCTGGGCATGCAGATGCCCCCCAATTACGGCCCGCAGATGACCCGCCAGTTTGCTGGGTTGTATGCCAAGGTGGCACGCAGCACGGGCTCGGCGCTGGTGCCCTTTTTTCTCAAGACGGTGGGTGATGACCCCGATCCTGCACGCTGGTTCCAGGCCGACCGGATCCATCCCAATGAAGCGGCGCAACCCCGTCTGCTCGGCAATGTGTGGCCTGAACTGAGGAAACTGCTTTGAGCGTCCAGACTCTCACCGCCACGCAGGCCATGGCCCGACTCGATCAGTTCGATGCCGTCATTGATGCCCGTTCCGAAGGCGAGTTTGAAGAGGACCACCTGCCGGGTGCACAAAACTGGCCGTCGCTGAACAATGACGAACGCATCCGGATCGGCACGCTCTACAAACAGGTCAGTCCCTTCGAGGCTCAAAAGATGGGTGCGGCTCTTGTGGCGGCCAACATCTCGCGGCACATCCAGACCCATCTGCACGACAAACCCAAAAGCTGGCAACCGCTGATCTATTGCTGGCGGGGTGGTAAACGCAGCCATTCACTGGCACTCATCCTGGGGCAGATCGGATGGCAGGTTCACCTGATCGAGGGGGGTTACAAGGCCTTTCGCAAAGCGGTACTGACAGACACGCCCAATCGTGTAAGTCCATTGCGTTTTCAGGTGCTCTGCGGTCCCACCGGCTCGGGGAAAACCCGACTGCTGCAGTTTTTGGCCACCCAGGGGGCGCAGGTCCTGGACCTCGAGGGCATGGCCTGCCACCGCGCTTCGGTGCTGGGCGTGATCCCGGGGCAACCACAGCCTACGCAAAAGGCCTTCGAGACCACGCTTTGGAACGCCTTGCGACGTTTGGATGCAAATCGTCCGGTGTATGTGGAGGCCGAGAGCAAGAAAGTTGGCAACCTCACGATCCCCGAGAGCCTGATGTCAGCCATGCGCGCCAGCCCCTGCCTGCGCCTGGAGCTTTCCCTGGAACACCGGGTGCAGTTGTTGATGGAGGACTACGATTACTTCGTCAAGAATGCCGATCTGTTTTGCGATCGACTCGATCGACTGACCGATCTGAAAGGCAGGGAACAGGTCAACGAATGGAAACAAAGCGTGCATCGCGGGCAGACGGCGACGGTGGTCACACAGTTGCTCGAAAAACATTACGACCCGGGCTATGAAGCCTCCACGGCGCGCAATTTCAGCCAGTTTGCAAGGGCTGCCTTGATCCGGATGCCGGGTCCCGATCAGGCCAGCCTGGTTGAGGCCGCAACAGCCACCTTGTCAGCATCAAACTGCTGAATTTTTCTTGCCTCAATCGGTTTCTTCGCGGCAATTTTTGGGGTTGCGTCGCTGGTCACCATCACCTGCCTCATCGTGGATGGATGGCCTGTGCGATTGCGCAATCACTCCACGCCGCTGCACGGCAACTTCGAGCGGAGTTTTTTCCCGATTTAATGTCAGGCGCCCTTGGTATCTTTTTTCGGGGCAACTGTCAGCTATGCAATTGCAGCCAAATCTTCTTTGCAGCCAGTATGGGCCCGGTCACTGCAATCCACGTCTGAACCTCATGTAAAAGATGAAAGATGCTTTGCAACTGATTGCCGCAAATCATGAATCAGGACTTGGGCGGACTCCAGACCCATAGAAAAACGCACCAAGTGACCGGGCTTGAGGTGCGCGCGCTGTCGGCTACGCAGGGTTGAAAGATCGTAAGGCACCACCAGACTCACCGGCCCGCCCCAGCTGTAGCCAATGCGAAACAACTGCAGGTGGTCACAGAAAGCATCCACCTGGGCCTGGCTGTAGCGGGCATCAATCAGCACACTGAACAGACCGGCTGCCAGGCCTGCCCTGTCCTGTCTGGTGCAGACGCTTTGCCAGTGTGCATGACCGGGCGCACCCTCAAAGGCCGGATGCAGAAGTTGCACACACTGGGGTTGCTGCTGCCACCAGGTGGCCAGCGCACGGGCACTGCGGTCTTGGACAGCGTAACGCAGACCGATGCTGGGCAATGCACGCAGCACCGCTTCGGCGTCATTGGCGCCCACGCCCAAACCCAGCCGCATATGGCACAGCTTGATCTGCAGGTGCAGGGCTTCGTCACGGGTGATGATGCTGCCCATCAGCACATCACCCCCGCCGCTGGGGTATTTGGTCAGGGCGTGCACGCTGATATCCACCCCCAGTGAGCCTTGTCCGCCCCGGCCATCACCCAGCAGGTCAAAAGGCGAAAAGGCCAGCCCGGCTCCCCAGGTGTTGTCCAGCACGCAGGTCACGCCCCGGGCGCGGCAGATACGCACCATTTCAAGCAGGTCGGGGAATTCCATGGTGACCGATCCCGGGGCCTCCAGCCAGACCAGGCGGGTACGCTCGCCGATCCGCGCCGCAAGGTCGGCCGGATCCATGGGATCGTAAAAAGCGTGCCCGATGCCCCATTGGCGAAGTTCTCCATCGGCCAGAGCCTTGTTGGGCCCGTAGGCATTGTCGGGGATCAGGACCTCGTCACCCGTCCTGAGCAAAGCCAGCGCGGTGTTGGCGATCGCGGCCAGTCCGCTGGGCACCAGTACGCACTGCAAACCGCCTTCGAGGGCGCACAGTCGCTCCTCCAGAAGGTAGGTCGTGGGCGTGCCGTGCAATCCATAGGTGTAGCCGGTCTTGTTCTTCCACTCGCGTTCGCGCATGGCCTGAACATTGGGAAAGTAAACCGTTGACGCCTTGAAAACGCCCGGCTGCGGCGCATCGAAATCACCGGGAGGCCTGTAGGGGTGATGAATCAGGTGGGTGGTGTCGGGATCATCGTGTTGCATGCCCCGATGCTAGCGTGAAACAGGCTGAAAGCCCCAGCGGACGTGCCCGAAAAAAACCCGGCGCTGAGGCCGGGTCGACGGGAACAAATGGCTGTTCAGATTTTCCACTTCGCCATGAGCTTTTCGGGCCGCAGGCTGTCATAGCCTTCAAAAGGCTGGTGGATCCAGGGATTGGTGGGCAGGTAGTCCACCGAATAGTCGGGCTGGAAGGCAGACACACCCTTGGTCCAGATGACCGCGGTCTTGAGCTCGGAGATGGGCTTGTAGTTGTTGCGCAACAGGTCCACCACAGCGCGCAGGGTATGACCGCTGTCGGCCAGATCATCGACCAGCAGGACCTTGCCGGCAATTTCACCCTTGGGCGTGGTGATGTAGCGGGCAATGTCCAGGTGTCCCTGGACGGTGCCGGCTTCGGCCCGGTACGAGCTGGTGGACATGATGGCCAGGGGCTTGTCGAAAATGCGCGAGAGGATGTCTCCTGGGCGCATCCCGCCACGGGCCAGGCACAGGATGGTGTCAAACTGCCAGCCTGACTGGTGGATTTTGAGTGCAAGCTTTTCGATCAGATTGTGGTACTCGTCGTAGCTCACATACAGGTGCTTGCCGTCTTCGGTCAACATGGTGCGTCTCCAGGAGTCTGAGGGGTTCAGGGCAGGAAGGGATGGTGCATCAGAATCGTATGGTCGCGGTCGGGGCTGGTCGAGACCATGTGGATCGGCACTCCGGTGACCTGCTCGATACGCTGCAGGTACAGTCGGGCCTGGGTGGGCAACTGATCGAACTGGGTCACACCCACGGTCGAATCGCTCCAGCCGGCCATGGTTTCGTAGATCGGTTCGCAACGGGCGATTTCCTCAGCCCCCAGAGGCAGGATGTCGAGGGTTTCGCCATCAAGGCGGTAACCGGTGCACAGCTGCAGTTCCGACAGGCCATCGAGCACATCGAGCTTGGTGATGCACAATCCCGACAGTCCGTTGACCTGGGCGCTGCGCTTGAGCAAAGCAGCATCGAACCAGCCGCAGCGGCGTGAGCGGCCGGTGGTGACGCCTTTTTCTGCACCCACGGTTGACATATGGTAGCCGGGCGTTCCGGGCTTTTCCCATTCAAGCTCAGTCGGGAACGGTCCGCCCCCCACCCGGGTGCAGTAGGCCTTGGTGATGCCCAGCACGTAGTGCAAGAGGCCGGGGCCGACACCCGAGCCAGCGGCCGCATTGCCTGCCACGCAATTGCTCGAGGTGACAAAGGGATAGGTGCCGTGGTCGACGTCAAGCAAGGTACCCTGCGCGCCTTCAAACAGCAGGTTGGCGCCAGCCTTGTGGGCTTCATTGAGCTCGCGTGAGACATCGGCCACCATCGGGGCAAGGGCCGAAGCGTAGGCCATGGCTTCGTTGTAGAGAGTGTCGAAGTCCAACGGTGCTGCATGCAGATGATTGACGAGCACATCGTTGTGCAGCGCCAGGTTGTCTCGCAACTTGGCAGCAAAACGCTCAGGATATCGGAGGTCCTGCACGCGCAGGGCCCTTCGCGCGACCTTGTCCTCGTAAGTCGGGCCGATGCCGCGACCGGTGGTGCCGATTTTTTCGCTGCCCGATTGGGCCCGGGCCGCTTCGCGGGCCACATCGAGCGCGACGTGGTAGGGCAGGATCAGCGGGCAGGCTTCGGAAACACGCAGCCGGGAACGCACCTCAACACCAGCCTTTTCCAGTCCGGCGATTTCCTCAAGAAGTTTGGGTACCGAGAGGACCACGCCATTGCCGATGTAACACTTGACCCCCGGGCGCATGATGCCGCTCGGAATCAGGTGCAACGCAGTTTTCACCCCATTGATCACCAGGGTGTGGCCAGCATTGTGGCCGCCCTGGAAACGCACCACTCCTTGTGCCGACTCGGTCAGCCAGTCGACGAGTTTGCCTTTGCCCTCGTCGCCCCATTGCGTGCCGACGACGACCACATTGCGGCCTTGGGTTGTGTTCATGCTGTGCTTCTTTGGATCAGATGGCCTGGATCACCCACTGCCCGCCGGCCTCGATCAATTCACGGTCGCAATGGAATTCGTCAATTTCACTTTCGTGGCCGGGCAGGACGCACACCACGGTCTCGCCACGGCCTCGCAGGGCGCTGATGGCCGCACGAAGTGCAGGCGCATCGCTCCAGGGAGCCCGTATGGCACTTCGCAAGGGCAACGGCGGCACGGCAGCCACCAGTTCCTTAAGATCCAGCGAGAATCCCACCGCCGGACGATCGCGGTCAATGCGATGACCAAAAACCGCCCCCACCCCGTCGTAACGCCCCCCGCGCACCAGGGCATCCGCAGCCCCCTTGGCGTAGATGGCAAAGCGAATCCCGCTGTAATAGGCATAGCCGCGGGAATCACCCAGATCAAAGCTGATGCCCAGATCCCGAACCTGCGAGGTGAGCCAGCGCAGCTGCGCAAGCGCCTGCTCAATGGGCGGGAGTTTGGGCAGTCTCGCTGCAGCCTTGTCCAGGACCGAAGCATCCCCATAGAGTTCCACCAGCGCCCTCAGGCCCTCGCGTCGCTCGATGGGCAAACCTCGGGTCAGAACGTCAAGCCGGGCGGCATCCTTGACCGCCAGCGCCAAGTGAATGTCGTGCAGGCATTCATCGCGCAGGTTCAGGCCGGCGAGCAGGCAACCCGCAATCCGGGCATCGGCCAGATCGAGCTGCAAGTCACGCACATTCGCGGAGCCGAGCACATCGACAGCGAGCTGGAGAATTTCGAGATCGGCCTCAGGACCGGCGTGACCGTAGATTTCTGCGCCGAACTGCAGCGGCTCACGAGTGGCAAGGGGACGAGACGGGCGGGTATGCAGTACCGGACCGCAGTAGCACAGACGGGTCAGGCCGCCGCGGCCCAGCAAGTGGGCGTCGATGCGCGCCACTTGGGGGGTGGTGTCAGCGCGCAGGCCCAGCGTGCGGCCGGAAAGCTGATCGACCAGCTTGAAGGTCTGCAGGTCAAGGGCTTTGCCAGTCCCAGTCAGCAGCGAATCAATGTATTCGATCAGCGGCGGCATCACCAGCTCGTAGCCATAGCTACGGGCTGTGTCGAGCAATTCTCGTCGGAGTTCTTCGATGTGACGGGCCTCGGAAGGCAGCACATCGGCAATGTGATCCGGCAGGACCCAGGCAGACATGGAGGGAAGGAGTACGGTTAAAAACAGGATTTTACCGGCACTGTCAGGTCCTCTGAGCTCACTAGACGGCCCACCAGAAGATCAGCAGGCCGAAAACCACGCTGGCCATGCCGAAAAATCGGATCTGCCCGTCATTCAAGCGCATCACCTGCTCGAACAGCCGTCGCCAGCGCGTCGGGGCCATCATGGGCAGAAAGCCTTCGAGCACCAAGGCGACGCCCAGGGCTGCAAGCAGCAAGGTGAGCCCGTCGGTCACTTGCGAGCAGCAGGCGCGTTACCTCCGCCATTGCGCATGGTCTGGAAAAAATCAGAGCCGCCTGGATCGAGCACCATCACATCGCTCTTCTTGTCAAAGCTGGCCTTGTAGGCCTCCAGGCTTCGGTAGAACTTGGCAAACTGGGGGTCGCGGCCAAAGGCCTCCGCATAGAGGCGGGCGGCCTGGGCGTCCCCTTCGCCCTTGATTTTCTGGGCATCGCGGTAAGCGTTGGCAATGGTGACCTCACGCTGTCGATCCGCATCGGCGCGGATTTTCTCGCCTTCGGCGCCGCCGGTCGAGCGCAGTTCGTTGGCCACGCGCTTGCGCTCGGCCTCCATTCGCCGGTAGACCGATTCGGTGATGGTGTCGACATAATCGGCACGGGTCATGCGTACATCAATGATGTCAATGCCCCAGGGCTTGGCACCCCGCACCACGCCCAGCACCTCCTGACGCACGCTGTTCATCAGCTGCTCTCGCTTGGTGGCTAGCACCTCGTTGACGGTGAGCTTGTTGATTTCTTCCTGGAACGCATTGCGCACCACCCGGTTGAGCTGGTTGGCACCTGCCCGCTCATCCAGACCCACGTTGCGTATGTAGGCCTGGGGGTCGCTGATGCGCCAGCGTACATACCAGTCGATGACCACGCGTTGCTTTTCGGCAGTCAGCACCGGTTCGGTATCGGTGCTGTCGAGCGTGAGCAGGCGCTTGTCGATGTACTTGACGTTTTGCAGGGGAGGCGGCAGCTTGAAATGCAGGCCGGGTTCGGTGATGACTTCCTTGATCTGACCCAGGGCGTAAACTACACCGAACTGGCGCTGGTCCACGACAAAAAGCGAGGAAGCAAGCAAGGCCACCGCAACCAGGAGGCCGGGAATGATCAATCCAAGACGGTTCATGGTGTGTGCCTCCTCAACGAATGTCCCGATCACGCGAACGCTGGCTTTCGCGTGAACGTGGATCAGGGGGCTCGGTGCTGACGGTTGGCGCCTGCGGAGCGGCAGAGGGCGCAGCCATACCGGCACTCCCCGAGGAGCCATCCGTACCCTGCCCCACCCTCTGCATGATCTTGTCGAGCGGCAAATAAAGAAGGTTCGAGCCTTGCCGGCTGTCCACCAGCACCTTGGTCACGTTGCTGTAAATTTGCTGCATGGTCTCGGCGTACATGCGGTCACGGGTGACCTGTGGCGCTTTCTGGTATTCGTTGAGCACCGACTTGAATCGCTGTGCATCACCCTCGGCCTGGGCCACGATGCGTTCACGGTAGGCGCTGGCTTCCTCCTTGAGACGGGAGGCCGTACCCACCGCGCGGGGAATGACATCGTTGGCATACGCCTGGGCCTCGTTTTTCGCCCGCTCGCGTTCTTGACCAGCCTTGAGCACATCGTCGAAAGCCGCCTGCACCTGCTCAGGAGGCCGAACACCGCCTTGTTGCAGGTTGATGCCCACGACTTCGATACCCACTTTGTAGCGATCCAGAATGGTCTGCATCAGCGTACGCACACGAATCGCAATCTGGTCGCGTTCCTCGGCCAGGGCCGAGTCCATCTTCATCTTTCCCACCACCTCACGCACGGCCGTCTCGGCCGCCTGGACCACAGCCTCGGTGGGGTTCTTGCTTTCGAAAAGGTAGGCGCGGGCATCACTGAGGCGGTACTGCACCGCAAATTTGATCTCTACAATGTTCTCATCTTCGGTCAGCATGGCTGACTCGCGAAGTCCAGTCGCCTTGATGACGTTGTCGCGCCCGATGTCGACGGATCGGATCTGTGAAACGTACACCAGCTCATGCCGCTGAAAAGGATAGGGCAATCGCCAGTTGAAACCTGCGCCGACAGTCGAGTGGTAGCGCCCGAACTGCGTGATCACGGCCTGCTGGCCTTCCTGGACGATGAAAAAACCTGTCGCCATCCAGATCACCAGAGCAGCGCCCAGCACCACCCCCACACCGATATTTCGCAGCCCAGGCGGCAATTGGGGCCCGCCACCACCCATGCCCCCTGAGGGACGTGGCGGTTGGCCTCCGCTGCCGCGACCGCCAAAAATCTGACCCAGTTTGCGGTTGAAGTCGCGCCAAAGTTCGTCCAGATCAGGGGGGCCTGAAGGCTGCTGTCCCCGGGGCGGTGGATTGCTGGAGGGCTGATTTCCAGGATCCTGCCCTCGCCCGGAGGATGGAGGATCGGCAGGACGGCTGTTGTCAGAGCCTTGAGGCTCATCCCCTCGCCCCCAACGTGGATCGTTCAGATTGAACATGCCCCGAAGCCTTGCAGGCAGCAAGGACCAACGGATCGCGGGCAGATGGACATTCATGATGGTATGTAATGGAGGATTCAGGGAGTGATTGTGCCCAATTTGCAGCAGTTTCAGCCGGATTGAAGCTCATTTTCCCGGTCCTGGAAACGGACATCGGCGCATACAGCACCCCGGCCAGGATCGGCAGATGAAACTAGACGTGACAGCATCAACCGCAACACCTGCAGACCCGAACCGGTTTGAGCGCTGACAAAAACACGGTTGAGGATGCGATCTTGAAGCGAATAGGTGTCCGGATTTATTACAGGCTGCCGTTCCATGGACAAGGCGTCCGTCTTGTTGAAGACCAGCAGCTGGGGCACCTCGCGGGCACCAATTTCGCTGAGCACCTTCTGCACCTCGGCCATCTGCTCTGGAAAATCCGGATTGGCGGCATCGACCACGTGCAGGAGCAGATCGGCTTCAGTCGCCTCCTGCAATGTGGCCTGAAAGGCCTCCACCAGACTGTGCGGCAGGTCGCGTATGAACCCTACAGTGTCCGACAGTGACACCGTGCGCTGGGCCTCGCCCAGATACAGCTGACGGGTGGTGGTGTCGAGGGTGGCGAACAGTTGATCTGCAGCGTAGGCACGGGCCTTGACCAGGGCATTGAAAAGTGTCGACTTGCCCGCGTTGGTGTAGCCCACCAGGGAAATCTTGAAGGTCTGGTTGCGTTCGCGTTGCCGGCGCTGGGTGTTGCGCTGCATTCTGACCTTGTGCAGTTTTTCCTTGGTGCGCTTGATTGACTCGCCAATCATGCGGCGGTCCAATTCGATTTGCGTCTCGCCAGGCCCGCCCCGCAGGCCGATCCCGCCGGTCTGTCTTTCAAGGTGTGACCAGCGCCGCACCAGCCGGGTGCTGAGGTACTGTAAACGGGCCAGTTCCACCTGGAGTTTGCCCTCGTGGCTGCGCGCCCTCTGGGCAAAGATTTCAAGGATGAGAAGCGTCCGGTCATTGACCGGCAATCCGATATGACGCTCGAGATTGCGCTGTTGGGCAGGACTGAGCGACTGGTCAAACAGGACTTCAATGGCGCCATGGGTCTGGGCAAGCAGCCGGATTTCTTCGGCCTTGCCACTGCCGACAAACAGGGCCGGGTCGGGGGCTTTGCGCTTGCAGGTCAGACGGGCTACCGGATGCAAACCGGCGGATTCGGCGAGCAGCCCAAGTTCATGCAGCCCGTCATCGAAATGCGGCAGCCCAAAATCAACGCCGACCAGCAAAGTGGGCGCGACAGGGTCTGAAGACGCAGGTTTCGCACCGTGACGGTGCCCGTCAGAAGTCACCGTTTGGATGCCGGTACAGGATAGTCGGTCAGCTGGCGGCGTTGTCGCCGTCGTTGGCCTGGATGCTCACAGCGCGGCCGGGCACTATGGTTGAAATAGCATGTTTATAAACCATTTGAGTGACGGTATTCCTCAGAAGAACTACGTATTGATCAAATGATTCGATCTGCCCCTGGAGCTTGATCCCGTTGACCAGGTAGATGGAGACAGGGACATGCTCGCGTCGCAGGGCATTGAGAAAGGGATCCTGAAGGAGTTGACCTTTGTTGCTCACGATATTTTCCGTGTTCAGAAGTTTGTATGGGTTCAACCATACCACAGCCAACAACACATGTTGACCGCAGGTCGGAAATCCTTTATGTCAAACGGATTCCCGCTCGGCGTAAGGATTGTGGGAGGTCTTCAATTCGATGCGCAAAGGTGTACCCACAAGATCAAAGGCCTTGCGGAACCGGCCTTCAAGAAAGCGTTTGTAAGCATCGGAGACATGCTCCAGGGAATTGCCATGGATCACGATGACCGGCGGGTTCATGCCACCTTGATGCGCATAACGCAATTTCGGACGGAACATGCCGCTTTTCTTGGGGGTCTGGAATTGAACCGACTCCAGCAGAATGCGGGTCAGTAAGGGGGTGCTCATCTTGCAGTTGGCCGCCTTGTGGGCCTGCACGATGGAGGCCCACAGGGGTCCCAGACCCTGGCGCTTGCGCGCCGAGATGAAATGCAGATGGGCAAACTTGAGAAACGCCAGCCGAGTCTCGATGGAGCGCTGGACAAGCTCTCGCTGGTATTCATCCAGAGCATCCCATTTGTTGACGGCAAGCACGACGGCCCGTCCGCTGTCGAGCACGAAACCAGCGATGTGGGCATCTTGATCGGTCACGCCCTGTTCGGCGTCGATCAAGAGCAGCACCACATTCGCACTTTCTATGGCCTGCAGCGTCTTGACGACCGAAAACTTCTCAATGGCTTCAAACACCTTGCCCTTGCGGCGAAGACCCGCGGTGTCAATCAATTCGAATTTCTGGCCATTGCGTTCAAAAGGGACACGGATAGCATCACGGGTGGTGCCGGGCATGTCAAAAGCCACCAGACGCTCCTCGCCCAGCCAGCAGTTGATCAGGGTGGATTTTCCCGCATTGGGACGCCCCGCAACGGCCAGCCGGATGACATCGGGATTTTCGATCTCTTCCTCATCGTCATCGCTCAGGTGCAGGGTCTCGAGCGCGGACTCGAGCATGCTGCGCACGCCCTGGCCGTGTGCAGCAGAAACGGCCTGCACCTCGCCCAGACCCAGCTCGTAGAACTCCGAGAGCTGAGCCCCTTCGCGCATGCCCTCGGCCTTGTTGGCCACCAGCAGGCAGGGTTTACCGATCCGGCGCAAGTAGGTGGCGATGTCGTGGTCCTGAGCGCTCAGACCGGCACGGGCATCCACCACAAAAATGACCACATCCGCCTCAGCCACAGCCTGACGGGTCTGCTTGGCCATCTCCTTGTAGATCCCACTGCTGGCATCCGGCTCAAAACCACCCGTGTCGATCACGATGAAGTCACGCCGTCCCAGCCGGCCCTGGCCATAATGCCGGTCGCGCGTGAGACCAGCAAAGTCCGCCACGAGGGCATCACGGCTTCGGGTCAGTCGATTGAACAGGGTGGATTTCCCGACATTGGGTCGACCCACGAGGGCCAGTACAGGTTTCACAGAGTACCAGTGCTGTCAAATTCACGCAGGCCGGTAGCCAAAGACGGCCCCTTTGGCCGTCACCACCACCAGCGTGTTGCCGGCCTGCACCGGTGTCAGGCTGATGGATGATCCGTCAGGGACCATGCGCCCCCTGAGTTGGCCATCGGCGCGATCGACCCAGTGCACAACACCCTGGGCATCACCGACGACCACAGAGCCTGCACTCAGAACTGGCGCGGTCAGCACTCTGTAGCGCAGCGCATCCTGTCGCCAGACGGGCTCTCCGCTGCTTGCGCTCCAGGCCTGGAGCCGGTCATCGGATTCGACGCCATACACGTTCTGGGCGTCACCGCTCAATCCACTGTGACCCTGTGCAGTACGGGACCACACCAGCTGGCCGCGGCGAGTGTCGATACACGCCACGGAACTTTGGAATGAGCGAACACACAGCTGCAATCCGTCTCGATGGACACCGCCCACCAGATCGACCAGCCGTTCGATTTCGTTGGTCCCGCGCGAAGTCCCGATCAAGGTTTCCCAACGGGGCTGCCCCGTATCAGGATTCAGACCCACCAGTCGACCGGCGAGTCCGGCCAACAGGGTATCACCCACAGGCACCAGAAGTCCTGGCCGGGCCAACACCAGAGGGTCGCTCACCCGGGCCTGGGTCCACAATTTCAGACCATCACGTGCATCAAAGGCAGTCACGGCGCGGTCTGCGGTCAGTACAAAAACCCGCCCGCCCGCCACCAGGGGCGCGGTGTAGCAGACGGCCGGCAACTGCTTGCGCCACAGGACGCGTCCGGTTTGCATCATGACGAGTTCATTGGCCCGGGTGACAACCGCAAAATGCTGGCCGTCGCCGCCCACGCCGGCGACTACAGGTGCGCCGACAGCCACACGCCACTGCTCCTGACCGGCTGCAGCATCAATCAGGGCAACCTGGCCTTGACTGGAGGCTACCGCCACCCGGTCACCGGATGTCCACATTTGCACCGGCAGGGCCACCGGTCCAACATCGATTTTCCAGACCTGGCGGGCCGTGACCACAGGGTTCAATGCCGTCAGGGGTGTGGGGGCCGGGCGTGCAGGCGTGCTCGAGCAGCCCGACAGGCTGACCACCGAACCCAGGGCTAGGAAAGCGCTCAGCATCTGCCGACGATCAACAGGGGTCACTTGGTAGCCTCCGCTTTTTCAGGATCGACGCCGAGTGCGAAGAGCTTGGCCTGCACAATGCGGCGGTATTCGGTTTTGGCATCGAGCAGCTGCCAGGCTTGGCGATAGGCGGCCACGGCCTGTTCCTGCCGACCCTGAGCCATGTGAACGTCCCCTTTGAGATCGGAGGCCAGACCGATCATGGCGGGTTCAAAGGAAGATTGCAAAATCGACATGGCTTTGTCATGGGCTTTGTCGTCCAGCAGGAGTGCGGCCAGTCGCAAACGGGCCACATCCTTGTAGATCGGATCGGAGGCCTTGTCGGCCACCCATTGCAAGGCCGTGCGCGCAGCCTCACGACGGTCCTGTTCGGCATGGGATTTGGCGGCCAGCAAGGTGGCCTGCTGGGCAAAGGTGGTTGAAGCGTATTTGGCCTGCATGTCGGCCAGGCTGCGTTCAATACGGGAGACATCGCCCGAGGTCACTGCGCGTTCGACCTCATCGTAAAGTGCAGCGGCCTTGGTCGCCTGGCTGCCTTGCCAGTATTGGTAGCCATTCCATGCGGCGTATGAAGCCAGGGCCAGCACCAGGGTCCAAGTGATCCAGTTGCCATAGGTGGACCAGAAATGGCGCAATTGCGCCATCTGTTCCTGTTCTTCAAGGTCGAGATTAGATGCCATTCGGTGACTCGGAAATATCGCGCGATTGTAGGCGTTGCGCCCAGGTGGCCACATCGCAGATCATGACCTGGTGCTGTTCACCGATACCGTCACGCAGGGATTTGATAGCCACAGCGCCCTGGGCCATCTCTTGCTGAGCGAATACCAGCGCAAAGCGGGCACCACTGGCATCGGCTTTTTTGAATTGGGATTTGAGACTGCCCATGCCGTCACTGGTACCCGCATGCATATGGACACGGACTCCCAGCCGACGCAAAGTCTGCAGCAAGGCCATGGCCTGGGCCAGCATGCCGGTCTCGGCGATGACGGCATAGACATCAGGCACCGGCAGCACAGGCTCTGTCCCCTGCTCCTTGAGCAGTTCGAGCAAGCGCTCAATGCCCAGCCCCCAACCCACGGCAGGCGCGGGTTTTCCGCCCAACTGCTCGATCAGGGTGTCATACCGGCCGCCACCACAAACGGTACCTTGGGCCCCGAGCCGATCGGTGGTGAATTCGAAAACAGTCAGGTTGTAATAGTCCATCCCGCGAACGAGTCGGGGATTGATACGGTAGTTCACGCCGTTGGCGTCCAGAATGGAACGCAAGGCATTGAAATGCCCGAGGGACTGCGGACCCAGAAATTCGATCAGTTGCGGCGCAGATTCGACGACGGCCTGCATGGCCGGGTTCTTGGTGTCCAAAATCCTCAAGGGGTTGGTGTGAAGTCGCCGCCGGGCGTCATCGTCAAGGACGGAGATGTGCTGCTCGAAATGAGTCACCAGAGCAGCCCGGTGAGCCCGCCGCTCTTCGAGTTGGCCCAGACTGTTGAGTTCGAGCCGGATATCGCGCAAGTCCAGGCTGTCAAAAAGAGCCAGCGCCAGAAGAATCAGTTCGGCGTCGACCTCCGGACCGGCGTGCCCCAGAACTTCTGCGCCGACCTGGTGAAACTGACGATAGCGCCCGCGCTGGGGCCGTTCATGACGAAACATGGGCCCCATGTAGTACAGCCGTTTGCCGCCTTCGTAGAGCAGGTTGTGCTCGACCACAGCGCGCACCACGCCTGCCGTACCCTCGGGCCGCAAGGTCAGGTGTTCTCCATTGAGACGGTCCTCAAAGGAGTACATCTCCTTTTCAACAATATCGGTCACCTCTCCCAGTCCCCGAACAAACAGAGCTGTGGGCTCAACAATGGGCGTGCGGATGTTGCGGTAGGCGTGCAATGCCATCAGGTGGCGCACCTTGTCCTCAAACCACTCCCATCGAGCGGAGTCAGGCGAAATGATGTCGTTCATGCCCTTGACGCCACTCAGGCGTCCGGACCTGGGTACCTTGGCGATACCCTCCTTGCTGTTGTCACTCATGCGTACTGACCGCTTGGGCGGAACCAAAGCGCTTTTCAATGTAGTGTTCGACCACGGTCTGGAAATCCTCTGCGATGCGCTCGCCACGCAAGGTCATGCTTTTTTGCCCGTCGATGAAAACCGGTGCGGCTGGCGCCTCACCGGTGCCGGGCAGGCTGATACCGATATCGGCATGTTTGCTTTCACCCGGGCCATTGACAATGCAACCCATCACGGCCACCTTGAGGGCTTCGACCCCCGGATAACGCTCCCGCCAGAGCGGCATTTGCGCTCGCAGGAAATCATCGATCTGTTTGGCCAGTTCCTGAAAAGTGGTGCTGGTGGTGCGACCGCAACCCGGACAGGCTGTGACGCTGGGCACGAAAGAACGCAAGCCCAGCGATTGCAGGATTTCGGAGGCCACGACCACCTCCTGGGTACGAGCCTCCCCCGGCTGGGGGGTGAGTGAAACCCGGATGGTGTCGCCAATGCCTTCCTGCAACAGGACCGACAGGGCCGCACTGGAGGCGACAGTCCCTTTGGTGCCCATGCCCGCCTCGGTCAGGCCCAGATGCAGGGGGTAATCACAACGTACCGCCAGCTCGCGGTATACCGCAATCAGGTCCTGAACGCCTGAGACCTTGCACGACAGGGCGATCTGGGCACCGTCCAGACCCATTGCCTCGGCTCGCCGGGCAGAGGTCACTGCCGAGGTGATCAGGGCTTCGTACATGACCTGACGGGCGTCCCAGGGCTCCTGACGCAGGCTGTTTTCATCCATCAGCGCAGCGAGAAGCTCCTGGTCCAGACTGCCCCAATTCACGCCGATGCGAATGGCCTTGTTCCAGCGCATGGCGGCCTCGACCATCAATCCGAACTGGATATCGCGCTTGTCTCCCTTGCCGACATTGCCCGGATTGATCCGGTATTTCGACAGGGCCTGCGCACAGTCCGGGTAATCTGTCAGTAGACGGTGGCCGTTGTAGTGAAAATCACCAATCAGGGGTACCTCTACGCCCATGCGATCGAGTTGCTCTCGGATGTAGGGCACGGCTTGTGCAGCTGCAGGCGTATTCACCGTGATCCTGACCATCTCCGAACCCGCCAGAGCCAGCTCGCGCACCTGGATGGCGGTGGCAACCGCATCTTCTGTATCCGTGTTGGTCATGGACTGCACACGAACGGGTGCGCCCCCCCCAACCGTGACTACATTGGAGCCCCAGACCACTCGGGCCTGACGGGTGGTTCTGCGCACTGGACTGGCGAAGGCTATAGGCAACAGATTGCTCATGGCGACACCTCGAATCGGGCCACGGTAATTTTGGTATGGGGCGCAAGATCAAAGGGGCGCCCACGGACTTGCACCTGAACGACACCCGCTTGACCCACCACCACCTTCAGGGGGGCGGGCTGCGTGATATCCTGAGTTTCGCTAGCCTGCATCACCTTGCTGAACACGACTTGGCCTTCGGCGGAGCGCACTTCAACCCAGCTCTCTCCGAACGCAGAGATCCGAAGGGTCACGGACGTTGGCTGGGTGACAGATTTTCCCCCAGGGACGGAGACTGCGGATGCCAAAGCGGGTGCGGAAGCCTGCAGAGCCCCCCCCCGATCGGCCGTCGCCCGCGAATCTGGGGTCAACGGGTTGCCTGGTGGATCTTTCACACCGACTCCAGCCGGCGGCATAAATCCAGTCGGGGGTTCGGAGGTGTTTTGGACGGGCTCAGGCTGTGAAGCGCCAGGGGGCCACCACAGCAGGCCCGCGATGACCCCCATCATCAGGGCTGCCATGAACAGAACTCCCCAATGCCTGCGGTCCGAATGCCATAAGGAACTTGCACTAGTATGTGTCACCGCCACGGCGCCCTCCAGTGTGGGAGGCAGTGGAGCCATGTGTTCCTGGCGACCGGGAAGTTTCACCAGAACCTGTGCCGGGTCGATGCGCAGATGTCTGCACACGCTTGAAGCCAGCGCCCGAACAAAGGTCGGTCCGGGCAAAGCGTCAAACTGGTCGTTTTCAAGCAGTTCCAGTGTTCTGACCGGGACCTTCAAGGCAACTGACAGCACGGCCAAATGCAAGCCTTGCCGGGTACGGGCTTGACGCAACAGTTGACCAGCCGTCAGCTGGCTTTCAGAACCCGGGGTATCGGACTGGGCTTGCGTCATGAAGGGTTGTCAGGAAACAGCGGAAAAAAACATGACCATTGACACTTATTGTGTCGCTTTGTCTGCGGCCATGCGGGAGTTGCGGGTCCCGGATCGTCGTTGCAAGCTGATGCGCTGCTCGACCCGGGTGCGATCGCGCACATCACCCGCCAATTGTCCGCAGGCAGCATCAATGTCGTCTCCGCGGGTCTTGCGGACCGTGGTGACCAGCCCGGCATCGATCAAATGCGCTGCAAAGTCCTGCACTCTTGCAGGCTCCGAGCGTGTCAACCCGGATGCTGGAAAGGGGTTGAAAGGAATGAGGTTGAACTTGCATCGCAGTCCCTGGTCGGCATATCGGTGCACCAGACTGACCAATGCCCGAGCGTGGGTATCCTGGTCATTGACCTGGTGCAGCATGCAATACTCAAAAGTGATGAAATCCCGTGGAGCAGCCTCCAGGTACCGGGTACAGGCCTGCATCAATTCCTCCAGAGGGTACTTCCGGTTCAGGGGAACCAGCGAATCCCTCAAGTCATCGGTGGGTGCGTGCAGTGACACCGCCAGTGCGACCGGACAATCCCGTGCCAGGCGGTCCATCATGGGGACCACTCCGGAAGTTGACACCGTCAGCCGCCGACGTGAGAGTCCGTACCCATGATCGTCAAGCATGGTCCGCAAGGCCGGCACAAGTGACACGTAATTTTGCAACGGCTCGCCCATGCCCATCATCACGACGTTGGAGATGACGCGGTCGGTCGTTTGAAAATGCTGTCTTAAAAAATGCTCGGCAAACCACAACTGAGCCACGATCTCGGCTGTACCGAGATTACGGCTGAATCCCTGATGACCGGTGGAGCAAAACCGACAACCGACGGCACACCCTGCCTGGGAGGAGATACACAAGGTGCCCCGGTCATCTTCGGGGATGAAAACACACTCCACGGCATTGCCGTCGCCAACATCGAACAACCATTTGAGGGTTCCGTCAGCGGAGACATGTTGCGCCAGTACAGGCAATGCGCAAACAGATGCAGCGTTTTGCAACTTCCCGCGAAGGGAACGGGCCAGATCGCTCATCTGCCCGAAGTCATTGACGCCACGCTGGTGAATCCAGCGAAAGAGCTGGGTGGCACGAAAACGCTTTTCGCCCAGCCCTTCGCAAAAGCTGGCCAGCCCATCCAGGTCAAAGTCGAGAAGGTTGGCCATCAGAGTTCAGAAGTCGCGATTGCTCGCGACGCAATCAACGGTTGAAAATGTTCATACCCGGGAAGAAGAAGGCAACCTCAGCGGCAGCCGTCTCGGGGGCGTCGGAGCCATGAACGGCATTGGCATCAATACTGTCGGCAAAGTCGGCGCGGATCGTGCCGGGAGCGGCCTTTTTGGGGTCGGTGGCGCCCATCAGATCACGGTTTTTGGCAATCGCACCCTCGCCCTGAAGGACCTGAATCATGACGGGTCCGGAGACCATGAAGTCGACCAGGTCCTTGAAGAAGGGACGCTCCTTGTGGACCGCATAGAACTGCTCGGCCTCAGCACGCGAGAGGTGTGCCATGCGGGAAGCCACTATCTTCAGGCCGGCAGCTTCAAACCGGGCGTAGATCTGACCGATGACGTTTTTGGCAACAGCGTCGGGCTTGATGATGGAGAGCGTACGTTCGATAGCCATGAAATTTCCTGTTGATGAATCAATCGGTAAGCATTTTTTTCGCCAAACGGCAAAAACCATGATTTTAACCGGAGCCGGGCAACGCTCCCCAATACGCCCGGGTCATCCGGGCCCAATCACGGTGGGCCTATGGCAGCCTAAGGCGCGTCAGCGACGACCGTTTCGGCGCTTGCCGAAAGACTTGGTCTCCTGGCGATGTCGGCTGAAACTGTCAGTACCGATATAGCCTTGGGAGGTTCGCATGGGATCGGGTTGACCCGGGCCGCTTCGGGCGTTTCCCGCCTTCTGGGTGGCCTTGCGTGCAGGGCGATTTCGGGCCCCGGTGGCGCTGTCGGCACGCCCTGGTTGACGGACCGGGGACGCACGGCCCGCATCCAGCCCGGCCGCGCGGGTGAGCGCAGCAATATCAGCGGCATCGAGCTCCATCCATTGACCGCGGCGCAGGCCATGGGGCAAAACCATGGCGCCATAGCGGATACGGATGAGCCGGCTGACTGCGTGCCCCACCGACTCCATCATGCGCCGCACTTCACGGTTGCGCCCCTCAGAAATGGTGACCCGGTACCAGCAATTGGCCCCCTCTCCTCCCACATCTTCAATGGAAGCGAATTGCGCAGGACCATCGTCGAGCTGAACCCCTGCGAGGAGCTTCTGTTTTTCCTGGGCGCTGAGGGCGCCCAGGACACGCACGGCGTACTCCCGCTGCAAGCCAAAGCGCGGATGCATGAGCCGGTTGGCCAGTTCGCCAGAGCTGGTCAGCAACAGCAATCCTTCGGTGTTGAGATCCAGTCGGCCGACGGATTGCCACTTGCCATGTTGCAAACGCGGCAACTTGCGAAACACCGTAGGACGGTTTTGTGGATCGTCATGGCTGACAATTTCACCGGCAGGCTTGTGGTATGCGATCACACGGGCAGGTGGCGGTGAAATGCGCACCCGGATGGGCTTGCCGTTGACCCTGATCTGGTCCCCGTACTGAATGCGCTGCCCGATATGGGCGGGCTCATTGTTGACCGAAATCCTGCCCTCAAGAATGAGTTGCTCCATCTCCAGCCGCGAGCCCATGCCGGCCTGTGCCAGCACCTTGTGGAGTTTGGGAGCCTCGGGTTGTGGGGCCAACACCCTCTTGCCCATATCGGGTGCCCCCATCGGCCCCTCTTCATCAAAGGTGCCCGATAACAGGCTGTCAAGTTCCAGCGGACGGTAAGGATCCGGCGATTGGTGGGGGACAGATTCGAGCTGCACTGGGTTCACACTGGCCGATGATGGGTCGGAGGGGGGTGTGGTCGTGCTTTCAGCAGCAACGGGGGGGCGTGATGGGCGGCGTGGACGCATGGACGTGCTCAAAGAATCAGGGCACCGGGTGATCTGTCGCAGTTGGTACCGGTCCGGTCCTGTCATCGACAACGTTTGCGTCCAGCATTTCCGGCGGCTCGTGAGAATCAGGCGTTTGCCGGGTAAGAAGGCCACCTTGATCAGCCCCGTCAGACTGGTCAGCCTGCAATAAGGCTTGTTCAAGGGTCAGTGTCGAACTCAGTAAATCATGATCTCCAACATCCACAACAGCAGTTGTGGGCTCAGTCTGTGCTAGAACAGGCAACTGCTCGAGCGAGGACAGGCCCAGATCATCGAGAAACTGACGCGTGGTGGCATACAGCGCGGGCCGACCTGCAGTTTCACGGTGACCAATCACCTCGACCCAACCGCGATCCTCAAGTTGTTTGATCACCTGGGTGTTGATGGTCACGCCTCGAATGTCCTCCATGTCCCCGCGGGTCACCGGCTGTCGATAGGCAATGATGGCCAGGGTTTCCAGGACAGCGCGGCTGTATTTCGGAGGCTTTTCAGGGTGCAGGCGGTCCAGGAAGTGTCGCAATTGCGGTTTGCTCTGAAACCGCCAGCCGCTGGCCACCATGACCAACTCCATGCCACGTGCAGTCCATTCCAGCTGCAATTGATCGAGCAGGGTTCGGATGGTGTCGCCACCCAGCTCGTCGTTGAACAGGACACGCATTTCCCGCAAACTCAGAGGCTGGCTGGAACATAACAAGGCCGTTTCAAGCACTTGCATGGCTTGCGCCGTATTCATGGTGGACTCGTGATTAGGAAATACCCGAAGGCAAAAAAAGGGGGGAAATGAGCGGGCCGTTCACCCTGCTGGACATCCATGAGAGACGTTTGATGCGCCCGTCAGGCAGGATCATCGTCTGGAGCCCCATTGTATCGGAGGCCCGTTTGGTTAAGCAGATGCATCATGTCGGGGGGTGGCTCGGCTGCGAAGGCCATGGACTGGCCCGTGACCGGGTGTTTGAAGGCCAGTTGCCAGGCGTGCAGGGCCTGCCGCTGCATGTCCGCCAGGGGGCGACCGCCATAGAGGCTGTCACCCACCAGGGGAAAGCCCGCATGGGCCAAGTGGACGCGGATCTGATGGGTGCGGCCGGTATGAAGGATGCACTTCAAGAGACAGGCCTGTTCCGATTGACCCAGGCACACAGCGGTTGTGCGGGCGGGCTTGCCGGAGTGCCGATCAAGATCCACCACCGCCATTCGCTGCCGATGCTGAGGATCCCGGCCAATCGGCCCTGCCAGTTCAAGCGCCTGCGGCCATCGCCATCGGCCTCTGGCGACAGCCAGATACTGCCGCCTGACCTCACGTGCCGCAATAGCATCGACCAGGGCATCCATGACCTGGCGTGTGCGCGCCACCACCATCAGACCACTGGTGTCCTTGTCCAGGCGGTGCACGATCCCGGCGCGGGGCAACAGCATCGCCTGTTCGTCCAGGGCCAGAAGTCCATTGAGCAAGGTCCCCTGCCAATGCCCCGGGGCCGGATGCACCACCCGTCCGGCAGACTTGTCGATGACCCGCAGATGGGCGTCTTCATAGACCACCGTGATATCCATCGCTTCAGGCACAAAGGCTTGCGACTGGGGCGTTTCACGAAGGATAATTTCCAATACTTGTTCGGTGCGTACCCGGTTGGACGCTTTGACAAGCGCCATGCCGCCTGAACGAACATCACCCTCTGTGATTCTCTGCTGCAGGTAGCTGCGTGAAAATGCGGGAAGCAGTGCACACAAGGTCTTGTCAAGCCGCTCGCCATGCGCATCGGCAGGCACCCGCAGAGAAAGCTGCTCGCTCGGCTGCACGGAATCGGTGTCCGGCTCTGTATCCGGATTCCTTGGCTGAGGTGGCGTCGATATAATCAATTGGTCAACCCTTCCAGAGATGCCCCCGATGCAAAAGACCGGATTATCGACCCTGACCCGTTGTGGGGTTCTTGCCGCCGCGCTGGTCCTGTCGGGATGTTCAAGCACCCCCAATGATGTGACCGCGCAATGGGGTCCCGAGCGCATCTACAAGGAAGCCAAAGACGAAATTAACCTGGGCGCCTGGAGCAAGGCCATCGGCTATCTGGAGAAACTTGAGGGTCGTGCTGCCGGTTCGGTGCTTGCACAACAGGCCCAGCTCGACAAGGCCTATGCCCAATTTCGCAACGGCGAAAAGCCTCAAGCCATTGCAACACTTGACCGCTTCATCCGGCTGCATCCGACCAGTCCGGCTCTCGATTACGCCATGTACCTTAAGGGCCTGGTCAACTTCAACGACAATTTGGGCCTGCTGTCATTTTTGATCCGCCAAGATCTCTCTGAGCGTGACCAGAAAGCCGCAAAAGACTCGTTCGAGGCTTTTCGCGAGCTGACCGTCCGGTTCCCGGACTCCAAATACACGCCCGATGCTCGACAGCGTATGACCTACATCGTCAATTCCTTGGCGGCCTATGAAGTTCATGTGGCGCGTTACTATGCCAGCCGCAATGCCCATGTGGCGGCCATCAATCGCGCCCAGCAGGCCATCACCGATTTCCAAGGCACGCCTGCGCTTGAAGAAGCCCTGGCCGTTCTGGTCCATTCCTACCATGCATTGGGCATGACGAGCCTGCGGGATGACGCCCGACGCGTGCTGCAGAAAAACTTCCCGCAATCGGTCTATCTGCGTCCCGGCAGCGACCCGATAGTCAGCGCTCGCGGTCCATGGTGGAAGCTGTGGTGAGTGCCGCAAGAGCCTCTTCAAACGCCTGATCGTCATGCAGCCAGCGCATCGCTGGCAAGGCCTGACGCAGCCGCTGGCCGTATCCCTTGCGGCGCAATCTGACGTCGGCAATGACCAGAATGCCACGGTCGGTCTCGCTGCGGATGAGCCGTCCGGCGCCCTGCTTGAGGGCAATGATGGCCTCAGGCAAGGCCAGGTCGACAAATGGGCTGCGTCCACTTGTCTGCAGTCGCTGACCTCTGGCCTGAAACAGCGGGTCGCCCGGCGGTGGGAATGGCAGCTTGTCGATTACCACCAGTTCCAACGCAGCACCAGGCACATCGAATCCCTCCCAGAAGCTGGCCGAAGCCACCAGTACGCAACCGCCCTGTCCTGGTTGTGCACCCAGGCGGAAACGCTCCATCAAACGCCTTTTAGGCCATTGCCCCTGCACCAAAAGTTCCAGACCCTGTGCAGGATCGAGCAGTGCGGACAAATGCGTCGAGATGGTCCGCATCGCCTGCAAGGTGGTGGTCAGCACCAGGGTTCGCCCGCCAAGCCTACCGGCCCCTTTCGCCGCAAGATGGGCGACCGCCAGGGGGTGAGCAGAATCGGAGGGCAGGACCATCGCCTCAGGCACATGAACCGCAGCCTGTCGCGCATAATCAAATGGGCTGTCGACCTGCAGCACTTGTGCATGGCTCAATCCACAAGGCTCAGTGAACCAGCGCAGTTGTTCATCCTCACCCAGCGTGGCCGAGGTGAAGATCCAGGCTCGCGCCCGGTTGGACTCAGCGCTGTCGGACCTGCTGACCGGCACAGCCTCGGCGGCTTCAGGGCCACTGTAAGGACCTGCACCGCGCATCCAGCTCGAAAAAGCCTGTGCAATGTCCAGGGGGGACTCCATGATTTTCATCTGCCCAGACACATCCAGCCAGCGCACACGGTCTTCGGGTGGGGGTTCAAGAAAGTCCCGCAACAAGGCTTGCAAATGCCGGGCACGCTGCAGCAGTCGTGACAATTCAGGTGCAGTTTCACTGACAGGCTCAAGACCGTTGCAGGTGGCTTCCAAAGCCTGTCCCAGCTGGTTCATCACAACCATCCAGTCATCACCATTGACGCCCTCGGGCAAGCTGCTCTTCCATCCCAGACGAGCGCCAGTGCGGTGCTCCCCTGCGGCCAGACGCCATTGTCGCGTGGCGATTTCAAGGCCCTGGGCCAGTGCTTGCCAATCGGCCAGGCCCTGGGCAAGGGTCAGTCCGGTTGCCTTGAGGTCGCGGGAAAGGTCGAGCAACTGGGTGGTGGAAATCTGTTGGCCCAAAAAGTTGACCCCAATGTCATTGAGCTGATGAGCCTCGTCAAAGACCGTGATCCGAACGTTGGGCAGGAGTTCGGCCACGCCGGACTCCCTCACAGCCATGTCGGCGAAAAACAAATGATGATTGATCACCACAATGTCTGCCGACAGAGCCTCCTTGCGTGCCAGGTTGACATGGCACGCCTTGAACTCTGGACATTGAGAACCCAGACAGTTTTCCCGTGTGGATGTGATTTGCGGTATCAGCGTGGAGTTTTCATCGAGTCCGGTCAGCTCGGCCAGATCCCCGCTGCGGGTGCTCTGGGCCCAGCGTTCGATCCGCGACAGTGCATGGGCCTGTCCATGCGGGCTGCGAATGTCGTCCTGACGTGCCGTCTGCAGCCGGTGAAGACACAGGTAACTCGCACGGCCCTTGAGCAAAGCCACCCTGACGGGCAGACCCATGATCGCCAGCAAGCCCGGAATGTCCCGGGAAAAGAGTTGGTCCTGCAGTGCTTTGGTCGCGGTCGAGATCAGCGCCCTCTGACCGGACAGCAGGACGGGGACCAGATAGGCGTAGGTCTTGCCCACACCGGTGCCTGCTTCGACCACGAGCTCACCACCCTGCTCGATGGTTTGTGCAACGGCCTGGGCCATCTGCTGCTGACCCGCACGTTCCTGAAAACCCATGGACGTGATGGCCAGGGTGCCGGTGCCCGAGAGAAAATGGCGCACCCAATCCTGGAGTTCGCTCAAGCAGGCTCCCGAGGCTGCAAAAGGGCCTGCCAGTGACAGATGCGTTCTTTGATCGCGAGCCGTTGCTTCTTCAGTCTGCGCAGCATCAGGTCATCGGCTGGCGGCCTGTCGGCTGATTCCAGATGGTCGATATGGGCATCGGGATCGGCATGGGTCATTTGCTGCGCCATCCATCGTTCCAGAGAGTACTGACGCTCGGCCTCGAAATCATCAGTCACGGGCAGCCTCTTTGTCCTGCAATCGTTGGTCCCGTAAATCCAGACGAAGCTGCCGTTCGGCAGCATCGAGATGCAACATCTGCTGGCGCAAGGGTTCAAGGAGTTCACGCTTTTCCCGACGGACACGGATGAGGCAATCATTGACCGCAAAACGCTGCCAGCAGGCTCGGGCAGCCTCCTTTTGTCGATTGTCGATGGCATCCATCGCTTGGCGCAATGTGGCCATTTGGCGGGCGAGGTCCTGCTCGCGCATGGCGAAGTCCTGGGCCATGACCGGAAGTGCGATCACCCACAAGAATATGAGCGTCTGTATGCACTTCATGTCAACTGGGTATCGACAGTCCTGTGCTGCAAGGCGAGAAACTCCGCAGATTGCATTTCGTTCAAGCGAGAAACAGTACGTGGGAATTCATGTGACAGCGGTCCTTCAATGTAAAGCTGTTCGGGCGGCACTTCGGCAGACATGATCAATTTGACACGGCGGTCATAAAGGACATCGACCAGCCAGGTGAACCGTCGGGCTTCCGAGGCCTGGCGAACAGGCATGCAGGGCACCTGGCTGAGCAGAACGGTATGAAACTGCGTGGCTATCTCCAGATAGTCGTTTTGTGAACGTGGCCCGCCACACAGCGTCCTGAAATCAAACCACACCACTCCCCCGGCGCGCCTTCGGGCCTGTATTACCCGGGCTTCAATCTTCAGGACCGGGCTTTCATCTGGCCCGCTCGAGAGCTGATTGAATGCAAGGTTCATTTCCTCTTCGGTGCCTTGCGAAATCGGGGTCTTGTAGAGATTGAGCTTCTCCAGTGTACGGCGCCGGTAATCGGTTCCATTGTCCACATTCATGACTTCCATGCGGGCGTTGAGCAAGGCAATGGCGGGCAGGATGCGGTCACGGTGCAGGCCATCGGGGTACAGTCCATCCGGACTGAAATTGGAGGTGGTGACAAAACCCACCCCATGGTCAAACAAGGCTAACAACAGACGATGCAGGATCATGGCGTCCGTGATATCGGCCACATGAAACTCGTCGAAACAGATCAGCTGGTAGCGCTGGGCCATCTTCTTGCCCAAGGCATCCAGTGGATTGACCGTACCCTGCATAAGTGCGAGTTCCCTGTGCACCTCGCGCATGAACTCATGAAAGTGCAAGCGGGTCTTGCGTTCGATGGTCAGCGCATCAAAAAAACAGTCCATCAGGAAGCTTTTGCCACGGCCGACCCCGCCATACATGTACACCCCCTTGGGAATCGATGGACGCTTGAGAAGCTTCCTCAAAGGGCTGGAGCTCGATGCCTTGAACTCTGCCCACTGCTGCGCGCACCTTTGCAGTGCGTCGATCGCGCGAAGCTGGGCGGGATCGCTCTGGTAGCCGCGCTTTTTCAGCTCTTCTTCGTAAACTGCACGAACGGACATGACGGATCTCTGGGGCATCAAAAAACCCGGGCTGAGGCCCGGGTTTGTGGGTATCGGAACTGTACCCCAAACCATCTGCTCTTGCAGACGCCAGGAGTACGGATGCCTCAGAAGTTCAGCGTGCGTTTGTCCACCGCCAGCGCGGCTTCTTTCGTCGCCTCCGACAGCGAGGGGTGCGCATGGCAAATGCGGGCGATGTCTTCGGCGCTGGCACGGAATTCCATGGCCACCACAGCTTCGGCGATCAATTCCGAGGCCATGGGCCCCACAATGTGCACGCCCAGGATCTCGTCGGTCTTGGCATCGGCCAGCATTTTCACCATGCCGGTCGTATCGCCCAGGGCACGGGCGCGGCCGTTGGCGAGGAATGGGAAGGTGCCGGTCTTGTACGCCACCGCGTCGGCCTTGAGCTGCTGCTCGGTGCGGCCGACCCAGGCGATCTCTGGGCTGGTGTAGATGACCCAGGGGATGGTGTTGAAATTCACATGGCCGTGCTGGCCGGCGATGCGCTCGGCCACGGCCACGCCCTCTTCCTCAGCCTTGTGCGCCAGCATCGGCCCGCGCACCACGTCACCCACGGCCCAGATGCCGGGCACGCTGGTGCGGCAATCGCCGTCAACCACGATGGCGCCGCGCTCGTCGAGTTGCAGGCCCACAGATTCGACGTTCAGGCCATTGGTGTTGGGCACGCGGCCGATCGAGACGATCAGCTTGTCGGCATCCAGCGACACAGCTTCGCCCTTGGCGTTGGTGTAGTGGACGGTCACGCCCTTTTTGCCGGTCTTGATCTCGCCGACTTTCACGCCCAGCTCGATCTTCAGGCCCTGTTTGTCGAAAGCCTTCTTGGCTTCCCTGGCGATCTGCTCATCCACCGCGCCCAGGAAGGTCGGCAGACCTTCGAGGATGGTGACGTCGGCACCCAGACGGCGCCAGACCGAACCCATTTCCAGGCCGATCACGCCCGAGCCGATCAGCGCCAG